>NZ_JBJZON010000006.1:0-276794 GCF_047200735.1 Pseudonocardia oceanicola | reverse complement strand
TGGGCTTCCGCGAGTCGCGCTGTGGGCTTCCGCGAGTCGCGCTGTGGGCTTCCGCGAGTCGCGCCCTGGACTCCCGCGAGTCGCGCTGTGGGCTTCCGCGAGTCGCGCTGTGGGCTTCCGCGAGTCGCGCTCAGGGCACGGGCGGCCACGAGGTCGGTACCGGTCGCGAGCAGCGGGTTCCAGGCCCCGGCCGCGGCGTCGGCGGGAAGGTCCTCGACGGCGTCGAGCAGGTGGGTGAGCCGTCCGAACAGCCGCCCGGCCTCGGCGAGCGGTTCCGCGTTGTCCGGCCGTCCGGCCGTCCGGCCGTCCGGCCGTCCGGCCGTCCGGCCGTCCGGCCCGGCGGTGCGGCGGCCCCGGCCGGGGACTGGGCGTCGAGCAGGACCGAGACCAGCAGGCCGTCGTCGTTCGTGGCGATCCGTGCGGCCTGGCCGTGCTCGTCGCGCAGCGCGTAGCAGAGCCCGCACAGGTGGCCGACCCACTCGGCGCGCAGGGCAGGGGAGAGGGTGTGCCGGCAGGGCCGGACCATGCCGAACACGCGCGGGATCGTAGCGGGGGGCCGAGCCGTCCGGTGCGCGTCGGCTTCCCCGCCCCCGCGGGTCCTCAGTAGCGTCGCGTCGGGAGGGCGGTCGCGCGGACGAGGGGATGAGCGATGGCGAACCCGCTGGCCACGCTGCGGCAGGGGAAGCTCCGGATCGACAAGCTCGAGAACGTCCGGGTACCGCCGAACACGGAGCGCACGGTCTTCGCCCGGACCGGTCCCGGGGTCGTCGTCTCTCTCTGGATGGCGCTCGGCGGGGGCAACGTGCCGGCCCTGGACGCCCGGCTGCGGGTCGCCTACGACGGCTCGCCGACGCCCGCGGTTGACATCGACATGGGCACGCTGCTGGCGACGCACTGGGGCGCCGGCAGCGCGAACACCAGCCACTCCTGCCCGCACCTGCACGTCGAGATCGACAGCGCGAGCTACCGGACGGCGTTCCTGTCGACCTACCCCCTGCCCTTCGGGAGCTCGATCACGATCTCCTACTTCAACATCGACGCGGGGCAGACCGCGAGCATCTACTCGATGGCGACCTACAGCCTGAGCTCGACCGACGAGGCCGACGGCCGGCGCCTGCGCTGCCAGGGCCCGCGCTACCTCGACCAGAAGGTCACCCGCACGGCCGCATCCACCACCATGCTCGCGCAGATCACGGGAGGCCCCGGGTCGATCGTCCACCACTCCTACGTCGGCGGGGTGGGGGCCACGAACCTGTCCTGGCTCGAGCGCAACTTCTCGGTCGCGGTCGACGGCGAGCCGACGCCGCAGATCGAGGCGACGGGGACCGAGGACTGGTTCGACAGCGGGTGGTACTTCCACGGCCGCCGGGACTACGGCACCAGCGTCCACAGCTACGTCGGCACGGACCGCCCGGCCGGCAACGTGAACGTGGTGGGCATGGCCACCGACCTGTGGTCGAAGTGGGGCGGGATCCCCTTCACCAGCTCCGCCGTGGTCAGGTCCCTGCCCGAGCCCGCGTGCACCACGGGCGACACCCTCTGCTGGTGCCTCCTCTACTACCAGTGACGGCCCCGCGAAACACGTGGCGGAGGCACGAACCACCGCCTTACCGTCACCGGCATGCCCTCGACCGGCGGGATCCTCGCCTTCCTCGCCGCGTCGCTGGTCCTGGTGGCGATCCCCGGCCCAAGCGTGCTCTTCATCGTGGGCCGTGCGCTCGCGCACGGCCGCCGCGCCGCGCTGACCAGCGTCGCGGGCAACACGACGGGCGTGGCCGTGCTGGTCGTGGTCGTCGCGCTGGGGCTCGGCGCCGTGGCCGCGGCGTCGGCCGCGGTGTTCACGATCGTCACGTTCGCAGGCGCGGCCTACCTCGTCTGGCTCGGCGTGCACACCATCCGCACCCGCGGCGACCTGGTGGCCGCGCTGGGCGCTCCCGGCGCCGTCGCCGACCGGCGGGTGTTCCTGCAGGGCGTGGTCGTCGGGTTGACCAACCCGAAGGCGCTGGTGTTCTTCGCGGCCGTGCTGCCGCAGTTCCTCGGTCCGCAGGCGGCGGACCCGGCCCTGCAGCTGCTGATCGTCGGCCTGCTCTTCTGCGTGACGGCGGCGCTGCTGGACTCGACCTGGGGGCTCGCCGCCGGCGCGGCGCGGGACTGGTTCGCGAGGAGCCCGGCCCGCCTGCGCCGGATGGGCGGTGCGGGCGGACTGGTGCTCGTCGGGAGGGGGTCGGGCTGGCCCTCAGCGGCCGTCCCGACTGATCACGGCACCTCGCTCCCTTCTCTGCGAGAGTGGAACCCTTCGCCTGTGTGCGGGTCGGGGTGACCCCGGAAGTGTGCATGCCTGTACGTCGGATCGGTCTGGTCGCCGCCCTGCTCCTGCTGGTCGCCGCCGGGTGCGCGGGCGCACCGGCGGAGACCGCCCAACTGCTCCGATCGCCCGCCGTGCCCACCGGCGGCATCGCCCCGACCACGAAGTTCACGCCGCTGTCGGCCACCACGGTGACCACCCCCGCGCCCGTCCTGGCAACGGACGGCAAGACCCACGTGACGTACGAGCTGCTGCTCACCAACGCCACGTCGGCCCCGTTCACCCTGGACACGGTCGACGTCCTGGCGGACCAGGGCGTCGTGCTCTCCCTGAGCGGACCGGAGCTGGCCGCCCAGGCGAACCTGCTCGCCGCGCAGACCGGAGACCAGGGCGTCGGCGACGCGACCGGGTCCACCGCGCCGATCCCCGGCGGCAGCACCGCCACCGCCGCGGGCTGGCCCCGATCAACGGGCAGCTGCTGGTCCCGCAGCGCTACGCCATCGACTGGTACCTGCTCGACGACCAGCACCGCGCCTGGGTGAACGCCCCCTCGCAGCTGGGACGACGTGCTGGCCGAGCAGCCCCACCCCGGAGCTGCCGTACACGGCGTCGACGGACACGAGCGAGCGGCGGGGTCAGATGCCGCTCGACCGCAACGTCGTCACCTTCTGCTGAGCAGGGCGGCGGCGAACCACTCGAAGGCCGGGACGCTCGGCGGCCGCCCCGGCCAGCCGTTGAGCCGGCCGAGCAGGGTCCAGTACCGCTCGACCCGCCGGTCGCTGAACGTGCGGACCGTCGCCGCCAGCCCGGCCCGGTCGGCGGTCTCGTCGACGCCGATCCGCTCCAGCACCGCGGCCGCCTCCGGCGAGGCGGGGTCGACGCCCTCCCGCAGCGCCGCCCCGGCGTGCTCCAGCACCGCGGCGGGGTCGTAGGGCGGCGGCGCGGCGGCCTCCGACCCCGCGACGGCCATCTCCCGCACCCGCGCCTTGAATGCGGGATCGGCGACGAGGTCGGCGAGCTCGACCCACGCCTCCACCTGCTCCGTCGTCGGCTCGTCCGGCAGTTCGGCCGGCATCGTGCGCATGGCGGAGGCGATGCCCGCGCCGGGCGCTTCGGGGTCGGTGCCGGCGAAGGCCTCCGCCACGAACTCGTCGATCATCCGCTGCCGCTCCTCGGCGGACAGCCTGGCCAGGTCGTTCATCAGTCTCAGCTCCCTCGGTGCGGGATCCGTGCCGTCGCGGGCGAGCAGCGTGCACACGGCACGCTGCACCCGCAGGGCACGGATCCGTTCGTCGATGGCCCGCACGTGCGCGGCGGCCACCTCGCCGACGCGACGGCGACGCAGCAGCACCTCCCGCACGTCGTCCAGCCCCATCCCGAGCTCCCGCAGGGTGCGGACGAGATCGAGCCGGGCCACGGCGGCCGCGTCGTAGCGCCGGTAGCCGGCGGGGCTCCGGTCGGTCTCGGGCAGCAGGCCCTCGTCCGACCAGAAGCGGATGGTGCGGACGGGCACCCCCGAGCGCCGGGCGAGCTGCCCGATCGTCAGCAGGGGGTCCGGCCGGTGGTGCGTCGCGGTCACGGGATCCACCTTCGGGGTTCCAGCGGCTGGAAGGTCAAGGTGGTCGGGCCCTCAGCCCGCACACAGCCGGCGCTGCCAGACTCGGCGCGTGCTGCCACCCGAGGTCCAGGGCGTGCTCGACGCGATCGTGGACGGCCTCACCGCGCGCCCCGCCGAGCTGGCCGCGGCGGCCGCCGCACTGCTCGTCGTGCTGTGGACGGTGTCCTGGCGGATGACCAGGACGGTCGTGACGATCGCGCACGAGGGCGGGCACGCGCTCGTCGCCGTGCTGGTCGGGCGCGGGCTCACCGGGATCCGGCTGCACTCGGACACGTCCGGCGTCACGCACTCGACGGGTGCGGGCCGCGGGCCGGGCGTGGTGCTGATGTTCCTCGCCGGGTACGTCTTCCCGCCGCTGCTCGGGCTGGGCGGCGCCGCGCTCGTCGCGGGCGGGTACACGAGCGCGCTGCTCTGGCTCGGGGTCGCGCTGCTGGTCGCGACGCTCGTCTACATCCGCAACCTGTACGGGGCCTTCGCCGTGCTGGTGACGGGCGGTGTGCTCGGGGCGGTCGCGACGTGGGCGCCGCCGGACTGGCGGGCCGGGTTCGCCGCCGCGCTGTGCTGGTTCCTGCTGTTCGGCGGCCTGCGAGCGGTGCGGGAGCTGCAGCGAAGCCGCCGCCGGCGCCGCACCACGACCTCCGACGCCGACCAGCTCGCCGCCATCACGGGCGTGCCGGGCGGAATGTGGGCGGGGGTGTTCGGCTTGATCGGGCTGGGGGCCACACTGGCCGCCGCAGTGATCGTCTTCATGCCCTGAGCATGATCGGCCGAGAGGAACCCAGTGCCCGAGGACTTCAACGTCCGCGTCATCCGTGAGTTCAAGGAGAACGACGGCAAGGTGGGCCCGCCCTTCGAGGGCGCCCCGATGATCCTGGTCCACCACGTCGGCGCGAAGTCCGGCGCGGTCCGCACCAGCCCGCTGGTGTACTTCGAGGACGGGGACCGCTACCTGATCGTCGCCTCCGCCGCCGGCGCCCCGTCCCATCCGGCGTGGTACCACAACCTCAAGGCCCACCCGCGGATCTCCGTGGACCTGGCCACGGAGGAGGGCGTGCGCGAGTTGACCGTCGAGGCG
Source organism: Pseudonocardia oceanicola (assembly GCF_047200735.1). NCBI lineage: Bacteria > Bacillati > Actinomycetota > Actinomycetes > Pseudonocardiales > Pseudonocardiaceae > Pseudonocardia > Pseudonocardia oceanicola. The sequence goes on along the minus strand of NZ_JBJZON010000006.1, from coordinate 271,796 downwards.
TCCGAGCTCGCCGGCGCCGAGCGGGACCGGAAGTGGGAGGAGATCAAGGCCGCTGCCCCGGGCTTCGGCGACTACGAGAAGAAGACCGAGGGCATCCGCACCATCCCGGTCCTCGCCCTCATCCCCGCCGCCTGACGATCGGCCCGCCGAGGCCGTACCGGGCCGGGACGCGATCCGGGTCGGCGACGGGACCCCGCGTCTGAGAGGCTCGGGTCTCGTGAGCATCTCGCTGGAGCAGGCCCGCACGATCGTCGACGCCGCCCTCGCGCACGGCACCGAGCAGGGCTTCAAGCCCCTGACCGTCGCCGTCCTCGACCCGGGTGGCGCGATCGTCGCCCTCGCCCGCCAGGACGGGTCCGGCTACCTGCGGCCGGACCTCGCCGTCGCCAAGGCCAACGGCGTCCTGGCGCTGGGCATGACGAACCGCGCCATCGCGGCGCGCGCCGCCGACTCGCCCGAGTTCTTCACCTCGGTCGCCACCCTCGCCGGCGGGAAGATCCTCTCCGTGCCGGGCGGGGTGTTCGTCCGGGACGGCGAGGGCGTTCTCCTCGGCGCGGTGGGGGTGACCGGCGACCTGTCGCTCAACGACGAGGCCGCCGCCGTCGCGGGGATCGAGGCCGCCGGCCTGGTCGCCGTCACCGGCGCGGAGTGACACCCGGGCACGACCCGCGGCCCACCGATCCCGCCGGTCGGGCGATCCAGGTCGGTCTCGCGTTCGCCGTCGTGTCGGCGGTGTCGTTCGGGCTCTCCGGTCCGTTCGCGAAGGCGCTGATCGACGCCGGCTGGTCCTCCGCCGGGGCGGCGTTCGTCCGCATCGGGGGGTCGGCCGTCGTGGTGCTGGTGCTGCTCGCGGCGACCCGACCCGGTGTGCTGGCCGCGCTGCGGGCCGACGCCCCCGCCCTGCTGCTCTACGGCCTGCTGGCGATGGCCGGCGTGCAGGTCGCGTTCTTCAACGCGGTCCGGTACCTCCCGGTCAGCATCGCCCTGCTGCTGGAGTACCTCGGCCCGGTGCTGGTCATCGGCTGGGCCTGGGTGGTCCGCCGGCAGCCGCCGAGCCGGCGCACGCTCGTCGGCGCCGCGGTCGCGATCGTCGGCCTGCTGCTGGTGGTGCAGGTCTGGTCGGGCACCGCCGTGCCGCCGGCCGGTCTCGCGTGGGGCCTGGCCGCGGCGGTCTGCCAGGCGAGCTACTTCCTGCTCGCCGACCGCGCGGGCGTCGCGACCCCGCCGCTGGTGCTGGCGGGTGTCGGGATGGCAGTGGGCACGGTCGTGGTCGCGACACTGGGCCTGACCGGGGTATTGCCGCTGGTGATGACCACACCGCCCGCGGGCCCGGTGCTCCTCGCCGGCGTCGATGTCGGCTGGGTCGTGGCGGCGGGCCTGCTCGTGCTGGTCTCGACGGTCGTCGCCTATCTGACCGGCGTCGTCGCGATCCGGCGGATCGGGGCCGCGCGGGGTTCGCTCGTGGCGTTGCTGGAGGTCGTCGCCACCGCGGTGGCGAGCTGGCTGCTGCTGGGCGAGGTCCCCGCGGCGATCCAGCTGGCGGGGGGAGTGCTGATCCTGGTCGGCGTCGCGCTGACCCGGTCCCGCCCCGCCGGTGTCGCGGAACCCCTGGCCCCCTGAGAACGCGGCGACGGCCCGCCACCCCGGCGGAACGGGGTGCACGGGCCGCCACCTGGGCCGACCATCCGACCGCCGCGGCCCGACCGCGTACCCGCAGGCCGGACCGCGCTCGCGCGATCAGACGTCGTAGTACAGCGCGAACTCGTACGGGTGCGGGCGCAGCCGCAGCGGGTCGATCTCGTTCTCCCGCTTGTACGAGATCCAGGTCTCGATCAGGTCCGGGGTGAACACGCCGCCCTCGAGGAGGTAGTCGTGGTCCTCCTCGAGCTTGTCGATGACCGCACCGAGCGACGCCGGGACCTGCGCGATGTCCTTGGCCTCCTCCGGCGGGAGCTCGTAGAGGTCCTTGTCGATCGGGGCCGGCGGCTCGATCTTGTTCTTGATGCCGTCGAGGCCCGCCATCAGCATCGCCGAGAAGGCGAGGTACGGGTTGCCGGACGAGTCCGGGCAGCGGAACTCGATGCGCTTGGCCTTGGGGCTGTCGCCGGACAGCGGGATCCGGATGCAGGCCGAGCGGTTGCGGGCCGAGTACACCAGGTTCACCGGCGCCTCGAAGCCCGGGACCAGGCGGTGGAAGGAGTTCACCGTCGGGTTGGTGAAGGCCAGCAGCGACGGCGCGTGGTGCAGCAGGCCGCCGATGTAGTAGCGGGCGGTGTCCGAGAGCCCGCCGTAGCCGGACTCGTCGTGGAACAGCGGCTGGCCGTCCTTCCACAACGACTGGTGGACGTGCATGCCGGACCCGTTGTCGCCGAACAGCGGCTTCGGCATGAAGGTCGCGGTCTTGCCCGCCTGCCACGCCACGTTCTTGACGATGTACTTGAACAGCATGATGTCGTCCGCCGCGTGGAGCAGCGTGTCGAACTTGTAGTTGATCTCGGCCTGGCCGGCGGTGCCGACCTCGTGGTGCTCGCGCTCCACGGTGAAACCTGAGTCGATCATCGTCGACACGATGTCGGCGCGCAGGTCGGCGTAGTGGTCCACCGGCGGGACGGGGAAGTACCCGCCCTTGTAGTTGACCTTGTAGCCGAGGTTGCCGCCGTCCTCCTCACGGCCGGTGTTCCACCAGCCCTCGGAGGAGTCGATGTGGTGGTAGGTCTCGTGCGGGTTCGAGCCGAAGCGGATCGAGTCGAAGATGTAGAACTCCGCCTCGGGCGCCATGTAGGCGGTGTCGGCGATGCCCGAGGCGGCCAGGTACTCCTCCGCCTTGCGCGCGATGTTGCGCGGGTCGCGGCTGTAGGGCTCACCCGTGATCGGGTCGTGCACGAAGAAGTTGATGTTGAGCGTGCGGTGCTTCCGGAACGGGTCGAGCCGCGCGGTCTTCGAGTCCGGCAGGAGGGCCATGTCCGACTCGTTGATCGCCTGGAAGCCGCGGACGGACGAACCGTCGAACGCGGCGCCGTTCTCCAGCAGGTCGCCGGCGGTGGAGGCGGGGACGGTGAGGTGCTGCATCACGCCGGGCAGGTCGCAGAACCTGATGTCGACGTACTCGACCTTCTCGTCCGAGATGTACTTGAGTACCTCTTCGGAGTTGTTGAACACGCGCGCTGGCTCCTTCAGTCGTCTCCGTGGATTCGGCCGCGACGGTATGGCGGCCGTGTTGCCCGTGCATCACTCGCGGGTTTCACAGACGTTAACGGGCCGGTATCGCGTCGTCTCTCACATGGGACAACTAGGGTAGGGGCCATGGCGGGGTTCCTCGACTCCTGGAGGGCGGATTCACCGTCCGCGCACGAGCAGGACCACCCGGGTGAGCGGTTCGGCCTGCCGGCCGAGGGCGTGGGCGCGGTCGCGGGGTTCGGCAGGCGGCTGGCCGGGGTCACGATCGACTGGCTGCTCGCGTACGTGCTCACCCTGGCGGTCCTGGGCCTCGACGCGCTCGGTGGCTCGTCGGTCGGATGGTGGGTGTGGGCGGTCTGGTTCGTCCTCACGCTGGTGCCCACCGCGTTCTTCGGCATGACGCCGGGGATGGTCGCGGTCGGCATCCGGGTCGCCCGGGTGGACATGGCCGCGATGGTCGGCTTCCGGGCGGTTCTGCGCACGCTGCTGCTCGGCCTGGTGATCCCGCCGGTCATCCGGGACGCGGACGGTCGAGGCTGGCACGACCGTGCCGCCCAGACGATCGTCGTCCGCACCCGCGCCTGAACCGGCTCTCGCTCACCGGTGCACGAGTGGGAGCGTCCGGCCGCTGGTCCGGCAGTGGTGCGCCCAGGGCGCCCGTCCGCTCACGACAGGTGAACGGGCGAGCGGTCCACCGAGGTCCGGTCAGCGGCGGCGGACGGTCCGCTGCACGCTGCGCATCTTCGCGCCCTGCGGCATCGGCCCCTTGGGCAGCGCGGCGGCGCGGTTGCCCAGCGCGGCGAGCCGGGCGTCGAGCGACTCCATCTCGGTGGCGCTGATGTTGCGCGGCAGCTTCATCAGGTGCCGCTGCAGACCCTTGAGGGGGACCTGACCCTCCTCGTCGCCCACGATCACGTCGTAGATCGGGGTCTGGCCGACGACGCGCGCGGTGCGCTTCTTCTCCTGCGCCAGCAGCGACTTCACCCGGTGTGGTGCGCCCTCGGCCACCAGGACCACGCCGGGCCGGCCGATGACCCGGTGCACGGCGTCGAGGTGCGTGGTCCCCGCGACGCCCTGGGTCACCCGCCACTGCCCACGCAGCTGGTCGAGCGCCCAGCCCGCCGCACCCGGCTGGCCCTCCGCCTGCGCGTAGACCGAGCGCTGCACCCGGCGGCCGAAGATGCTGACCGCGATCAGCGCGCCGATGACGATGCCGAAGGCCAGGAAGATCCACTCGAGGCCGAAGATCAGCCCGATCAGGAACGCGACGACGGCCGCGCCCACCACCGACCCGATCATCAGCGGCAGCAGGAGCTTGTCCTGTTTGCGCTGCATCTGGAACGCCTGCCAGATCTGCGCACGCCGCTGCTTGGACGCCGCGCGCTTCTCCGCCTTCAGGCGCTTCTGGGTCTCCTTGTCGGGCTTGCCGGCCATGCGGGCCAGGATACGTCGCCCGGGCGGTGTTCCGCCGCGAGGACCGGGGTCCCGTCCGCCGGGCCGATCAGCTCAACTGCGGGCGAGCAGCGAGCGGGCCTCCTGGGCCGCCGGGGCCTCGGCGGCGAGGTGCGCGAGCTCGGGGGAGAGCTCCTGGCCGCGGTGCGCGACGGTCTGCGCGTAGAGCCGCCCGGCCCGGTACGAGGAGCGCACCAGCGGGCCCGCCATCACGCCCGCGAAGCCGATCTCCTCGGCGGTCTCGGCGTGCTCGACGAACTCCTCGGGCCTGACCCAGCGCTCGACGGGGTGGTGGCGCGCGGACGGGCGCAGGTACTGGGTGATCGTGATGATCTCGCAGCCGGCCTCGTGCAGGTCGGTCAGCGCGGCGGTGACCTCGTCGGGGGTCTCGCCCATGCCGAGGATGAGGTTGGACTTGGTGACCAGCCCGTCCCCGCGTGCGGCGGTGAGCACGTCGAGCGAGCGCTCGTAGCGGAACGCCGGACGGATCCGCTTGAAGATCCGGGGCACGGTCTCGAGGTTGTGCGCGAGCACCTCGGGGCGGGACCCGAACACCTCGGCCAGCTGCTCGGGCCTGGCGTTGAAGTCCGGGATCAGCAGCTCGACGCCGGTGCCGGGGTTCAGCGCGTGGATCCGGCGGACGGTCTCGGCGTAGAGCCAGGCGCCGCCGTCGGGCAGGTCGTCGCGGGCCACGCCGGTGACGGTGGAGTAGCGCAGGCCCATCTGGCGCACCGACTCGGCGACCCGGCGGGGCTCGTCGCGGTCCAGCTCGGCGGGCTTGCCGGTGTCGATCTGGCAGAAGTCGCAGCGCCGGGTGCACTGCTCGCCGCCGATGAGGAAGGTGGCCTCGCGGTCCTCCCAGCACTCGTAGATGTTGGGGCAGCCGGCCTCCTCGCACACGGTGTGCAGGCCGCCGGCGCGGACCAGACCCTTGAGCTCGGTGTACTGCGGGCCGGTGCGGGCCTTGGTCCGGATCCACGAGGGCTTGCGCTCGATCGGGGTCTCGGCGTTGCGGACCTCGAGACGGAGCAGCTTGCGGCCTTCCGGAGCGATCGTCACGGCGACCAGCCTACGCCCGGGATCAGGCGTGACGCCCGTCTCCGGCGGCTCGGCGCGGCCCGGGCTAGCGTTGCCCGGCGTGGACCTCCGGATCTTCACCGAACCGCAGCAGGGCGCCGACTACGACGACCTCCTCAGGGTCGCGAGGACCGCGGAGGAGGCCGGTTTCGACGCCTTCTTCCGCTCCGACCACTACCTCGCGATGGGCGGCAGCGGCGAGCCCGGGCCGACGGACGCCTGGCTGACGCTCGCCGGGCTGGCCCGCGAGACGTCCCGGATCCGCCTCGGCACGCTCGTGTCGTCGGCCACCTTCCGGCTGCCCGGGCCGCTGGCGGTCTCGGTGGCGCAGGTGGACCGGATGTCCGGCGGACGGGTGGAGCTCGGCCTGGGTACGGGCTGGTTCGAGGCGGAGCACGCCGCCTACGGCATCCCGTTCCCGCCCCTGCGGGAGCGCTTCGACCGGCTCGCCGAGCAGCTGGAGATCGTCACCGGGCTGTGGGGCACGCTGCCGGGGGAGCGTTTCGGGTACTCCGGCGACCACTACACCGTCACCGACTCGCCCGCGCTGCCCAAGCCCGTCCAGCAGCCCGGCCCGCCGGTGATCGTCGGAGGCAAGGGCAGGCGGCGCACGCCGGCGCTGGCCGCGCGGTTCGCCTCGGAGTTCAACGTCCCCTTCTCGTCCATGGAGGAGGTCGCCGCGCAGTTCCGCCGGGTCGACGAGGCCTGCGCCGCCGCGGGCCGCGACCCGGAGGAGATCGTCCGCTCCATCGCCCAGGTGGTCTGCATGGGCCGGACGGAGGAGCAGGTGAGGGCCCGGGCCCTGGCCATCGGCCGGGACGTCGACGAGCTGCGGGCGACCGGCCTCGCCGGGACCCCGGACGAGTTCGCGGACCGCCTGGGGCAGTGGGCGGAGCGGACCGGCATCACCCGCGTCTACCTCCAGGTGCTGGACCTGGGCGACCTCGACCATCTGGAGCTCATCGCGGCGCACCTCCGCTAGGCCGACGCGCCGCCCGTCACTTCTTCACGAAAAGTCCGTAACAGGCGCGTTCCCTCGTCCGATTGCCAAATGCAAGGATCGGCCACGCTCCGTGAGATTTCGGAGCAGCGCAGTAGTCCGTTCGCATTACTGGATTACTCGGACGAGGGATACCTGCTCGTGCGTACGCACTCCGGGTCAGGGCGCCGTACGGCCCTGAGCCTCTTGCTCGCCCTCGTGGTGCCGCTCCTCGCGGCCTGCGGCGCGGGCCCGTCGACGGACGCGGAACCGGACACCGCTCGGGCCGACACCGCGGCCACCGCCGCGCCCCCGTCCGGCACCCGGCTGCGGCCCTACGTCGACGCCTCGCTCGCACCCTCTCCGCTCCCCGCCATGGCCGACGCCACCGGGGTCGCCGATGCCGTCCTGGGCTTCGTCCTCGCCGGGCCCACCGGCTGCACGCCGACCTGGGGCGGCATCGAGCCCGTCACCGCCCCGGCCGTCGTCGCGGCGGCCCGCGACCTCACCGGCCGCGGTGGCACGGTCGCCGTCGCCACCGGCGGCGCCTCGGGGACCTACCTCGAGAGCACCTGCCCCGACGCGGCCTCCCTCGCCCGCGCGTACGGCGAGGCGCTCGACGCGGTCGGCAGCACCGACCTCGTCGTCGACGTGGAGGAGGACGTCCCCGTCGCCACCGTCGTCGAGGCGCTGCGGACCGTGCAGGAGGAGCGCGGGGCCACGGTCACGCTGACCCTGAAGGTCGACGACGCGGACCGCGGGCTCACCGGCCCCGCCGTCGACCTCGTGCGCGCGAGCGACCGGGCCGGGGTCGACGCCCACGTCGACGCGATGGTCATGAACTTCCCGTACACCGGATCCTGGGCCGATGCGATGACCGACGCGACGGACACGGTCCTCGCCCAGCTCGGCGAGATCCGGCCGGGCGCCGACGAGGCGGCCGTCGCCGCCCGCGCGGGCGTCACCTTCATGCTCGGCCGCACCGACCTCGGCGCGACCACCACGCTCGACGACGCCACCGCTCTCGTCCGGGCGGCCCGCGACCGCGGCCTCGGGACCGTCGGCTTCTGGTCCGTCGGCCGCGACAACGGCGGTTGCCCCGACCGCCCCACCGCCTCCTTCGACTGCAGCGGAATTGCGCAGTCGCCCTTCGCCTTCACCCTCGCCGCCCGCGACGCGGCGGCCGCGTCCCCCGAGGAAGGTCCCCGATGATCGACGACGACACCCTCGCCTACCGGGAGGACCCCGATCGGGGCCCGGTGTTCGTCGACGGCACCGGCCGCCGGCAGCGCCGGATCCGCAAGGTCGTGTACGGGCTGGTCTCGATGTGCCTGGTGTTCCTGATCGTCGTCGGGACGAGCCTGGCGGCCGGGCAGCGCACCCCGATGCTGGACATCCCCGTGCTCGGCGACCTGCTGCCCGTGCCCGAGGCCGAGGCCTCGGACGACACCGAGGGCGAACTGCGCCCGGCGGCCCCGCCGTTCCGGGACGGCCTGATCGGCGAGGTCGTCACCGGCTCCGGCGTGACCGCCGCCACGGGCGCGACGACGGCCGGCGCCGCGGGCGTGATCGCCCCGCTGGCCGGGCTGCCCGCGGCTCCGCTCGCGCCGGCTGCGGCGGGTGCGGCTCCGGCGGCGCCCGCCCCGGCACCGGGTGACCCGGCAGCCCCCACCGGCCCGACGACCCCGGCGGGCCCGGTCCCGGCCGACCCGACGACCCCGGCCGACCCGACGACCCCGGCCGACCCGACGACCCCGCCGGACACGGAGGGCGAGCCGGACCCCACGACCCCGCCCACCACGAACCCGCCGGCCGACCCGACGCCGCCCCCCGCCACGAGCACCCCACCGGCGACCACCGCGACGACACCCCCGGCCATCCCGAGGACGACCACCCCGGTGCCGACCAACCCGGCCCCGACGACCACGACCACGACGGCGCCGGTCGTCGTCACGACGACCACCACGACCCCCGTCCCGCCCCCCGCGTAGAGCAGGCAGGTCATGTCCCGTTCCCGCCGCCGGCGCGCGAGCTCCTTCTCCGCCGGCAAGTTCGTGGTCGCCGTGGTGGTGCTGGCGACGTTCGTCGCCGTGCTGCTCCTCAACGGCGTCCTCACCGCCACGACCTCGAACGACGCCGAGGGGCACCTCGAGCGCGGCGCCGACGACCGGGTCCCCGTCGCGGTGCACGAGGGCGGCTCGGCCATCGACACCATCCACGACCCGGTCCGCACGCTGGGCTACCCGGCGAAGACGATCGCCCTGACGTTCGACGACGGCCCGGACCCCGAGTGGACCCCGCAGATCCTCGAGATCCTGGAGAAGTACCGGGTCCCCGGCACCTTCTTCGTGCTCGGCTCGCTGGCCGCGCAGCATCCGGACCTGGTCCGGGAGATGCGCGCCACCGGATCCGAGGTCGGCCTGCACACCTTCACCCACCCGAACCTGGCGGAGGCGTCGGCGAACCGCCTCGACCGCGAGCTCACCCTGACCCAGCTGGCCCTGGCCGGTGCGACGGGCGAGATCTCCTACCTGGTGCGGCCGCCGTACTCCTCGCGCTCCGACGCGCTCACCAACAACGAGTACGAGGTCGTTCGGGAGCTCGGCGGGCGCGGCTACGTCACCGCGCTCACCGACTTCGACAGCCGCGACTGGGAACGCAAGGGCGTCGACGTCATCGAGAAGGCCTCGACCCCGACCTCCGACGCCGGCGGTGCCCTGCTGCTCCACGACGCCGGCGGGGACCGGGCGCAGACCGTCGCCGCGCTGGACCGACTGATCCCGCAGCTGCAGGCGCAGGGCTGGCGCTTCACGACCGTCAGCGAGGGTCTCGGGCTACCGACGGCCAACACGCCTGCCGATGTCTGGGACCGCGCCTTCGGCACGGTCCTGGTCGGCGCCGCGGCGGTCTCGACGTACATCGTGCGAACCCTGGAGTGGATGCTCCTGCTGGTGGGCGCGCTCGTCGTCGCCCGGCTGGCGATCATGATCGTGGTCGCCCGCCGGCACGCGAAGCAGAGCCGGATCGCCACCCGGAGCCGCAACGGACCCTGGTACACCGAACCCGTCTCGGTGGTGGTGCCCGCCTACAACGAGAAGGAGTGCATCGAGCACACGGTGCGCTCGCTGGTGGCGAGCGACCATCCGGTCGAGATCATCGTGGTCGACGACGGCTCCACGGACGGCACGCCGGACATCGTCGAGGGGCTCCGCCTCCCCGGGGTGCGCGTGATCCGGCAGCCCAACGGCGGCAAGCCCGTCGCGCTGAACGCCGGCATCAGGGCGGCGAGTCACGAGGTCGTGGTGATGATCGACGGCGACACCGTGTTCGAGCCGACGACGGTCGGGACGCTGGTGCAACCCTTCGTCCGCCCCGAGGTCGGTGCGGTCGCCGGCAACGCCAAGGTCGCCAACCGCCGCGGCTTGGTCTCCCGGTGGCAGCACATCGAGTACGTGATGGGCTTCAACCTCGACCGCCGCGTCTACGACCTGTGGCGCTGCATGACGACCGTGCCGGGCGCGGTCGGCGCGTTCCGGCGGACCGCGCTGCTCGACGTCGGCGGTGTCAGCGACGACACCCTCGCCGAGGACACCGACCTCACGATGGCGCTGTGCCGGGCGGGCTGGCGGGTCGTCTACGAGGAGCGCGCCCGCGCCTGGACCGAGGCGCCGGGCACGCTCGGCCAGCTGTGGCGGCAGCGCTACCGCTGGAGCTACGGGACGATCCAGTCGATGTGGAAGCACCGGGCGTCGGTCGCGGCGCGCGGGCCGGCCGGTCACTTCGGTCGGGTGGGCCTGCTGAACATCGCGCTGTTCCAGGTGGTGCTGCCCCTGCTCGCACCGCTGGTCGACGTGTTCCTGGTGTACGGCCTGTTCTTCCTCGACCCGGTGACCACGCTGCTGGCCTGGGGCGGCGTGCAGCTCGTCCAGCTCGTCGCGGCGGTCTACGCATTCCGGCTGGAGCGGGAGCGGATCGGTGTGCTGTGGCTGCTGCCCCTCCAGCAGATCGTCTACCGGCAGTTGATGTACGCGGTGCTCATCCAGTCGATCATGACCGCGCTGGCGGGGATCCGGCTGAAGTGGCAGAAGCTGCGTCGCACCGGCGACTTCGGCGGCGCGCCCGTGGAGAAGACGGTGGGCGCAGGCCTGTAGCCCGCTGTGAGTGGCGATAGTCGCCATGGCGACTATCGCCACTCACGAGGTCAGTGGAGCGAGGGGTGCAGCTGCAGGTCCAGGCCGGCGACGTCCGCGGCGACCGGGGCCTCGCGCCGCGGGACGACGTGCTCGCGGACCGGCAGCGTGCCCTCGAGCGCGGCGAGCACCGCGTCGGTGACGCTCACCAGCACCTCCTCCGTGGCCACCTCGCGGCCCAGCTCGGCCGACAACGAGGTCACCCCGGCGTCCGTGATCCCGCAGGGCACGATCCGGCCGAACTCGGTGAGGTCCGGGTCGCAGTTGAGGGCGAAGCCGTGCAGCGTCACGCCGCCCTGTACCCGGACGCCGATGGCGGCGATCTTGCGCTCGGGCCGCAGGTCGTCGGCCGGGAGCCACACGCCGCTGCGGCCGTCGATGCGACCGGCGGTGCTCACGCCGATGCCGTGGCAGACCGCGATCAGGGCCTCCTCGAGCCGCCGCACGTAGTCGACGACGTCGAGGGGCTCGCCCAGCGAGACGATCGGGTAGCCGACGAGCTGGCCGGGGCCGTGCCAGGTGATCCGACCCCCGCGGTCGACGTCGATGACGGGGGTGCCGTCCGTCGGACGGTCCTCCGGGCGGGTCCGCTTGCCCGCGGTGTACACCGACGGGTGCTCGAGGAGCATGAGCACGTCCGGTCCGGTACCGGCGCGCCGCGCCTCGGCGTTGGCGCGCTGCCCGTCCCAGGCGGTGAGGTAGTCGACCGTGCCGAGCAGGTCCACCCGAACGGGGTTGGGGGAGCGGCGGCACGAGGTTCCCTGGCTGGCCACCGGCCCAGAGTACGCCCGCGTCCCGGCCCGGCAGGGCGGGTGTGGTCACACCACAGGGACCTCACAGCCGTTGCTGTGCAGGGGATCAGCGGATCGCCACGTCGCTCGACGGAGCCCCGGCTTCGGGGTCGACGGGTTCTCGGGCGAGGGCGCGCAGCACCTCCGCGGCCGCCCGCCGGCCGCTGACCAGGGCGCCCTGTGTCGACGGGGTGTCCCGGTGGTCCCCGCACACGTACAGCCCCTCGCCGAGCGCCACCCCGCTGCGCACCGGGCGGTCGGGGAGGAAGGCGGGCAGTGCCCCGCGGACCTCCGCGGTGTGCACGAGCTCCCAGTCGTCCGTACCGGTGCCGTGGATCCGGGCCAGCTCGCGACGCACCTCGGGCTCGGGGATCGCCGGGCCGACGACCGTCGAGGACACCAGCGGGCGGCCGGAGGCCGAGTACTCCGGCGCCGCCGCGGTGAGCACGACGGTGTTGACGACGGGCCCGCCGGTCCCGTCGAGGTGCAGGACCGGTTCGTCGGCCGGGGGCTCCGCCATGGTGTGGTACCAGGTCGAGAGCGTGCGGGTCTCCGGTGCGGCCAGGTCGGGGAGCAGCCGCGCGGCCGTCTCACCGTCGGTGGCCACCACGACGGCGCGGGCGGCGATCACCTCCCCACCCGTGTGGACGGCCGGAGCCGGGCCACCGGTGACGTGCTCGACCGGGGCGTGCAGCCGGACCGGCACCCCGGCGGCGAGGCGCCGGGGGAGGGCCTCCATGCCGTCCGCCGGCACGAAGATCCGGCCGAGCGCGAAGCTCCGCCACACCAGCCGCACGAAGCCCTCGCTCGTCGCCAGCTCCCGCTCGGCGAGCACCCCGGACAGGAAGGGGCGCAGGAAGGTCTCGGTTGCGGTGCCGCCCAGCCCGGCCGCGGCCAGGTCGGCGGCCGCCGACCGGGCGGTGCGTCGGGCGGTGCGCCCCGGCGGGGTGGCCAGCACCCGCATGGTCCACCCCGCGAGCTTCGCCAGGTCGGCGGGTGGGAGCGCGCGCAGGGAGGCGGGCGCGCCGGTGGGGCTGCGCAGCGGGTTGACGAACCGGTGCAGCGACCCGTCGGCGGTCCGGATCGCCGCACCCGGGACGAACGGGCGTGCGGCCAGCGACTCCACCCCGTCCGGCCCGAGGACGGTGCGCAGGGCGGGGTAGGCGGTGTGGAGGACCTGGAAGCCGCGGTCGCAGCGGAAGCCGTCCACGACGTCGGTCGCGATGCGGCCGCCGACCCGGTCGGCCGCCTCCAGCACGGTGACGTCGAGGCCGCGGCGGCGCAGGATCCGCGCGGCCCGCAGCCCCGCCACGCCGGCGCCGACGACCACGACGTCGGTGTCGGGTCCGCTCACGTGCGCACGGCCGCGGAGAGGGCGTCGGCGAGCGTGGTGTGCCGGAACGAGAAGCCGGCGCCGAGCAGCGCCCGCGGCATCGCCCGCTGAGAGAACAGCAGCGTCTCGCGCCCCATCTCGCCCAGCACGGTGTTCACCACGACCGCGGGAACGACCAGCGGAGCGGGCCGGCCGACCGCACCCGCCAGGGTCTGGGTGAAGACCTTGTTGGGGACCGGCGTCGGCCCGGTGACGTTGACCGGCCCCCGCAGCGCCTCGTTCTCGACGGCGAACCGGATGGCGGCGATCTCGTCGTCGAGCGAGACCCAGGACATGTACTGCTCGCCGCTGCCGATCCGCGCGCCGAGGAAGGACTTCCAGACCGGCCGCATCAGCGCGAGCAGACCGCCCGACGGCGAGAGCACCAGCCCGGTGCGCAGCCGCACCACCCGGGCGCCCGCCTCGTCGGCCGGCACGGTCGCGGCCTCCCAGTCCCGGCAGACGTCGGCGAGGAACCCCTCCCCGGAGGGCGCGGACTCGTCGATCTCGTCCGGCCCGGCGTCGCCGTAGTAGCCGACACCCGACGCGCTGATCATGGTCGGGACCCCGGCGCGGGCGACGGCCGTGGCCAGGACCTCGGTCGGGACGTTGCGGCTGTCGCGGATCGCCTGCTTGCGCGCCCCGCTCCACGGCCGGTCGGCGAGCCCGACCCCGCCCAGGCCGACCACCGCCCCGGCCCCGTCGAGCGCACCCTCGTCGATCGAGCCGGACGGCGGGTCCCAGCCCCGCTCGTCGGGCGCGGACGGGGTGCGGCGGACGAGCCGCACGACCTCGTGGCCGGCCTCCCGCAGGCCGGCGACCAGAGCGGTTCCGATCAGGCCGGACGAACCGGCGACGACGACGCGCACGGACCGGATCCTTCCGAACCCGGCCGGGAGGCGCGACCCGGGCGCGCCGGAGCAGAGCCGTGGCGACGGCCGGAGGGCCCCGCGACCTGCGGAACCCCCCGGCCGTGCGCTCGGTGTGATCTCGTGAGCGGCGGCCGTTCGCCGCCACTCACCACGGGATCAGAGGCCCAGCTCGGCCTCGAACGCGCCCTCCTCGAGGCGGGCACGGATCGCGCTGACGAACCGGCCGGCGTCGGCGCCGTCGACGATCCGGTGGTCGTAGGTCAGCGGGAGGTAGCAGACCGACCGCACGGCGATGGCGTCCTCGCCGTCCGGCCCCGCCACGACCCTCGGCTCCTTCGCGATCGCGCCGGTACCGAGGATCGCGACCTGCGGCTGGTTGATGATCGGCGTGTCGAACAGCGCCCCGGCGCTGCCGATGTTGGTGATGGTGAAGGTGCCGCCGGACAGCTCGTCGGGCTTGATCGTGTTGTCCCGGGTGCGGGCCGCGACGTCGGCGATCTTGCGGGCGAGCCCGGCCAGCGACAGGTCCTCGGCGTTCTTGATCACCGGGACGAGCAGCCCGCGCGGGGTGTCGACCGCGATCGCCAGGTGGACGTTGCCGTGGTACTCGATCTGCTTGCCGTCCTCGGAGATCGAGGCGTTGACGACCGGGAAGGCCTTGAGCGCCTCGACCGTGGCCTTCGCGAAGAACGGCAGGTAGGTGAGCTTGACCCCCTCACGCTGCTCGAAGGCGGCCTTGGCCCGCGCCCGCAGCGTGGCGATGCGGGTGACGTCGACCTCCTGCACGGTGGTCAGCTGCGCCGAGGTGTGCAGCGACTCGCTCATCCGCTGGGCGATGATCTGGCGCAGGCGCGTCATCTTCACCGTGGTGCCCGGCTGCGGGGCGTCGGCGGCGCGCGCCGGCACCGTCGTGGGCTCCTTCGGCGCACCGGTCGGCGCGGTGGCCGCGGCCGGCTGCTCGGGGGCCGCCGCGGGGGCCGGGGCCTTGGCCGCCTCGGCGGCGGCGAGGACGTCCTGCTTGCGGATACGCCCGCCGACGCCCGAGCCCTCGACCTGGTCGAGGTCCACGCCGTGCTCCGCGGCCAGCTTGCGCACCAGCGGGGTGACGTACGGCGGCGTGGAGCTGCCCTTGGTCTCGGCCTGTCCGTTGCCGGACGGGCTGGGCGCGGTCTCGGTGGCGCGCGCGGTGTCCTCGGTCTCCGGCTCGGCCGGCTCCGGGGCGGCCTGTTCCTGCTTCACCGGCTCCCTCGGGGCCTCCTGCTTCGGCTCCTCGGTCCTGGGGGCCTCGGCCGCCGGGGGCTCGGGGGTCTTCTCCTCGGCCGGCGCCGGCGCGGAGTCCTGGTCGCCGATGACCGCGAGCCGGCCGCCGACCTCGACCGTGTCGTCCTCGCCGACCGACAGCTCGAGGACCGTGCCGGCGATCGGCGACGGGATCTCGGTGTCGACCTTGTCGGTGGAGACCTCGAGCAGCGGCTCGTCGACCTCGACGGTGTCGCCGACCTGCTTGAGCCAGCGGGTCACGGTGCCCTCGGTGACCGACTCGCCCAGCTCGGGCATGGTCACCGGGGTGCCGCCGCCGGAGGACGACCCGGTCGAGGCCCTCGGAGCCTCCTGCGGCTCCTCCTGCTGCTGGGGCGCCTCGGCCTGCGCGGGCTCCGGCTCCTCGGCCGCCTCGGACCGCGGCTCGGCCGCCTCGGAGCGGGGCTGGGCCTCGGGCTGCGCGGCGCCCTCGTCGGCACCCTCGTCGCCGATCAGGGCGAGCTCGCCGCCGACCTCGACGGTCTCGTCCTCGCCGGCCACGATCCGCTGCAGGACGCCGGCGACCGGGGACGGGATCTCGGTGTCGACCTTGTCGGTGGAGACCTCGAGCAGCGGCTCGTCGACCTCGACGGTGTCGCCCTCCGCCTTGAGCCAGCGGGTGACGGTGCCTTCGGTGACGCTCTCACCGAGGGCGGGCATCTGGACGGAGAAGGCCATGTCTGCTCGGATCCTCTTTCGACGTGCGGTGGTGCGGTCCGTGGGACCTCAGCCGTGGGTGTGCAGGGGTTTGCCGGCCAGGGCGAGGTGTGCCTCGCCGAACGCCTCGTTCTGGGTGGGGTGGGCGTGGACGAGCGGGGCGACGTCGCCGGGTTCGGCCTCCCAGTTGTAGACGAGCTGGGCCTCGCCGACGAGTTCGCCGACGCGGGCACCGACCATGTGGATCCCGACCACCGGGCCGTCCTTCGCGCGCACGAGCTTGATGGCGCCGGAGGTCTGCAGGATCTGGGACTTGCCGTTGCCGCCGAGGTCGTAGGTGAGGGTCTCGACCTCGCCGTGCCGCTCCTTGGCCTGCGCCTCGGTCAGGCCGACCGAGGCGACCTCGGGCTCGCAGTAGGTGACCCGCGGGATGCCGGCCTCGTCGATCGGGCGGGGGTCCAGGCCGGCGATGTCCTCGGCGACGAAGATGCCCTGGGCGAAGCCGCGGTGGGCCAGCTGCAGGCCGGCGACGATGTCGCCGACGGCGTGGACGCCGTCGAGGTTGGTGCGCAGCCGGTCGTCGGTGGTGACGAACCCGCGGTCCATGGCCAGCCCGGCCTCGTCGTAGCCGTGGCCGGTGGTGTTCGGGCCGCGCCCGACCGCGACCAGCAGCAGGTCGGCCTCGATCTCCTCGCCGGACTCCAGGGAGACGGTGACGGAGTCGCGGGTCTGCTTCGCGCCGGTGAACTTGACCCCGGTCTTGGTGGTGATCTTGCGGCGGCGGAAGGCGCGTTCGAGCAGCTTCGAGGCGAACTCGTCCTCGTTGGGCACGAGCCTGGGCAGGGCCTCGACCACGGTGACCTCCGCGCCGAAGCTGCGCCACACCGAGGCGAACTCGACCCCGATCACGCCGCCGCCGAGCACCACCACCCGCTGCGGCACCTCGTCGAGGGTCAGGGCCTGGTCGGACGTGAGGATCCGGCCGCCGATCTCCAGCCCGGGCAGGGTCTTGGAGTACGAGCCGGTGGCCAGCACGACGTGGCGGCCGGTGTAGGTGGTGCCGTCGACCTCGACCGACCTCGGCCCGCGGAAGGTGCCGGCGCCCTCGACGAGCTCGATCCTGCGGCTCGTCACCAGGCCCTGCAGGCCCTTGTAGAGGCGGCCGACGACGCCGTCCTTGTAGGTGTTGACCCCGGTCATGTCGATGCCGACCAGCTGGGAGAGCACGCCGACCTTGGCGCCGTCGCGGGCGGCGTCGGCCACCTCGGCCGCGTGCAGCAGGGCCTTGGTGGGGATGCAGCCGCGGTGCAGGCAGGTGCCGCCGAGCTTGTCCTTCTCCACCAGCACCACCGACATGCCCAGCTCCGCCGCGCGCAACGCGCACGCGTAGCCGCCGGACCCACCGCCGAGGATCACCAGGTCGGCAGTCCGTTCCGGCACGTCCGTTCTCCTCACTCGCGGCGTCGGCGACCCGGTGCTCGGTCCGGGGCGGCCCCATCTTGTCACTCGTCGGCGGCAGTCGCTGGAACAGGTCCGGGAGAAATCCGGACAGGTCACGCGTTGGTCGGGTAGCCGACGAGGAGCGGAGGCCCGATGGGACTGTTCGGTCGCAAGCGCGCCGGTCGACGGCGTGGTGCCGCGGCCGCGGACGCCGAGTACCTGCGCGCGTGGGCCGCGGTGCGCGAGGGAGTGGAGGCGTTCGTCGAGCCCCGTACCGCCGTGACCGAGACGACGATGGTCCTCGTGGCCAAGGACGGCGAATGGACGCGGCGTCGGGTCGCCGGACCCGAGGGCGCCCGCAAGCTCGCCCGGTCCCTGACGATCCCGGTCTACGACGTCCAACTCGTCGGTTATCCGCAGCGGATGCGCGACCACGACGCACGGCAGCGGGTGCTGCGCGAGCGGGAGCGACGGCGCGGGCTGGGAGAGCTCGGCGGCCTGGGCTGAACGGGGCCGGGACCCGGCCGGACCCGTGCTACCGGCTCTTGCGTGCGCCGATCGCCTGCATCACCGGGGCGGCGCGCAGCAGCGGGCCGGGGGCCAGGGCGGTGAGCCGCATCATCGCGCCGCGCCAGCCCGGGACCGTCCGGTAGACGCGCCCCGTGCCGAACAGGCCGACCAGCTCGGCGGCCACGCGGTCCGGGGTGAGCAGTACACCCGAGCGGACGAGCGCCCGCGCTCGCGGCTCCATCGTGTCGAGCAGGGCGGTCGCGACGCCGTCGGGATTGATCGCGTGCACGCGGATGCCGTCCGCCCGCACCTCCGCGGACAGGGCGGAGGCGAGCGAGAGCACCGCCGCCTTCGTCGCGGCGTAGAGGGACAGGCCGGGCACCGGACCGAGCCCGGACAGCGAGGCGGTGATCGCGAGGTCGCCCCCGTCGCCCTGCTCGCGGAAGGCCGCGATCGCCGCCCGGGAGCCCCACACCGGGCCCAGCAGGTTGATCTCCACCAGGGCCCGGGCCTCGGCGTCGGTCAGCTCGGCGAGCGGGCCGCCGGTGCCGACGCCCGCGTTGCTCACCCAGGCGCCGAGCGGGGCCAGGTCGCGGGCGCGGGCCGCGATCGCGCGCGCCGCCGCCGGGTCGGTGACGTCGTAGGCGGCGGACTCGCCGCCGATCTCGGCGGCCGCGGCCTTCGCCGCGGGCCCGTCGACGTCGGTGACGAGGACCCGGTAGCCGCGCCCGGCGAGCTCGCGGGCGACCGCGGCGCCGATGCCGCGTGCGCCGCCGGTGACGACGGCCGAGCGGGAGCCTGCGGGGACCGAGTGGGCGACACGGCGGCGGATCACGGGCGCGACCCTACCCACGGGTAGCCCTCCGGGGAGCCCCCGACGCCGATCGGGGGCTCCCCGGATGTCCGGTCCGTCCCCGGCGGGTGGACTCGGGAGGTGCCTCCCGCAACGCCCTCCCGGCCGGGCCCGTCCGGCGCCGCCCGTGGTTCCGCCCGGACCTGGCGCCGGCTCGCCGTCTGGGTCCACCTGCTGTCCTCGGTGGGCTGGATGACCTGCGCCCTCGCCCTCTTCGCGCTGCTCGTCCCGGCCCTGCGGGGCGGCGCGCCGTGGGCGGTCGAGGCGGCCCACCACCTCGACACCCGGCTGCTCGCGCCGCTGGCCAACACCTCCGGAGCGACCGGCCTGGTGCTCTCGCTCGGCACCGCGTGGGGGCTGGCGGTGCACCGGTGGGTCCTGACCAAGCTCGTCATCACCCTGGTGCAGCTCTACCTCGGGATCTTCGTCCTGTCGCGAGCGCTGGACACCGCCGCCGACACCCTTCGCGTCTCGCCCGCCCTGGTCGTGGGCACCGCGCTGATGGCGGGCGCGATCGCCGTACAGGCCTGGTTGTCGGTCGCCAAGCCCGGCGGCCGCACCCGGTGGGGCACCCGCGGCGGGCGGCCGGTCACCCTCCCGACCGCGCCGCCCTGGGTGTTCGCGGTGGTCGTCGCCGCTCCGGTGGCGGACGTGGCGCTGAGCCTGCTCCTCGGCTTCCCCTCGCCCCTGTGCTCGATCGCCGCCGTGGTCGTCGGCGCGGTGGTCCGCCGCCGCTCCCTCCGCCGCCGCTCCCTCCGCCGCCGCACCCTCCGCCGCACCCGCCGCGGGTCCGCCCCGGCGTAGCCCCGACGCGCGGTGCGTCAGCGCCCGACGCGCGAACCAAGATCACCGTTGCTCTGCTTCCAGGGTGGCCAGCTGAACCCTGGGTACACGCGGGTGCCGATCATGGTTGCGCGGCCGGGCGAGTGATCGCCGTTCGGGTGCAGCGGCGCTCGCGGACACCGCGCTCACCGCACGCGAACGTCGATCTTCAGCCGGCGCGCGCCCGGGCCGGCGTCGCCGCCACCGCCCCGACGCTCGTGGAACCGCCCGTGCCGGAGTGCCCGACTCGCGGGAGCCCAGGGCGCGACTCGCGGGGGCCCAGGGCGCGACTCGCGGGAACTCGAGCGATCCGCGGGTCAGCCGTGCGCGGCGATGTCCTCGAGGAGGGCGACCAGGGTGCGGACCGGGACGCCCGTGCCGCCCTTGGGCGTGTACCCCCAGGGGCCACCGGTGTTGAACGAGGGGCCGGCGATGTCGATGTGCGCCCACGGCAGCCCCTCCGCGACGAACTCGCGCAGGAAGATCCCGGCCGCGAGCATGCCGCCGAAGCGGTTGCCGGTGACGTTGGCCAGGTCGGCGATCCGGGAGTCGAGCTCGCCGCGCAGGTGCTCGGGCAGTGGCATCGCCCAGGCGTCCTCGCCGGCGGCGCGACCCAGCGCGGCGACCCGGTCGCGGAAGTCGTCGCTGCCCATCACACCGGCGGTGCGGGTGCCGAGCGCGACCATCTGCGCGCCGGTGAGGGTGGAGGTCTCGACGAGGTAGTCCGGCTCGTCCTCGGCCGCACGCACCATCGCGTCGGCCAGGATCAGCCGGCCCTCCGCGTCCGTGTTCAGCACCTCGACGGTCTTGCCGCCGTACATCGACAGCACGTCCCCGGGCCGGTACGCGGTGTCCGAGGGCATGTTCTCGGCCATCGGCACGGTCGCGGTCACGGCCACCGGCAGCTGCAGCTTCGCAGCCAGCACCGTCGTCGCGATCACGGCGGCGGCCCCGGACATGTCCGAGGTCATGTGGTCCATGTTCGCCGCGGGCTTGATCGAGATGCCGCCGGTGTCGAAGGTGATGCCCTTGCCGACCAGCGCGACCTTCTTCGCCGGGTTCTCCCCGCCCGCCCAGTGCAGCCGGACCAGCCGCGGCAGCCGCGACGAGCCCTGCCCGACGCCGAGGATCCCGCCGTAGCCGCCGGCGGCCAGCGCCTCGTGGTCGAGCACCTCGACCTCCAGCCCGGCCGCCTCGCCGAGCTCGCGGGCCCGGGCGGCGAAGGTCTCGGGGTAGAGGGCGTTGGGCGGGGTGTTGATCAGGTCGCGGGCGGTGGTGACCGCCTGGGCGACGGCGAAGGCGTGCTCCAGCACGTCGGCGTCGGCGCCCGGGAACTCGACGGACGTGATCGGCTTCTTCCCGGCCGCCGGGTCGCCCTTGAAGGCGGTGAACCGGTAGGCGCCGAGCAGCACCCCTTCGGCGGCGGCGGTCAGGTCCACCGCACCGAGGGTGCTGACCACGCGACCGCTGCCGGCCAGCGCCCGGGCCACCGCGCCCGACGCCCGCCGCACCTGGTCCGCGGGGACCGCACCGGACTCGTCGGGCTTGCCGAGGCCGACCCCGACGACGAGCGGTGCACCGACCGTGCCCCGCGAGGGCAGCTTGACGACCTCCTCGACCTTGCCGGTGGCTCCGGCGAGCGCGAGCAGCCCGGCGAGGGTGCCGTCGAAGGCGGCGTCGATCTCCTCGGCGCCGGGCGCGAGGACCGGCTCGGTCCCGGCGCCGTTCGTCGCGCCGGTGCCGTCACCGCCGTCGTCGCCGTTCCCGCCCGGCAGCACACCGACGACGAGGACGTCGGCCTCCGCCGCCGCGGCGGAGCCCTCCAGGGCGCCGATGCGGGTGCCGGGCTGCAGGGCGGTGGTCGTCAAGGCGGATCTCCTCCGGTCGGGATCGGCCCCGTCGGGCCGCTCGGTCGGGTCGCTCGGTCGCCGCACCGCCGCCGGGCCCCGGCGGGGGCACGGCGTGGGTACGGCGGCACGACGGGCGGGAATCACCGGGCCCGGGCGCCGCTCCGGCCGGGGACGGGCGGCCCGAGTGCCCGGCGAGACCTCTTCGAAATGCTAATGACACCGTCGCGGGTCCGTTTCGCGCAGGGTCGGATGCGATGGTGGTCCTGTGGCTACGACCCTGGGCCGTCGTCTGGGTACCGCCGACGTGGTGGTGCTCGGGCTCGTCGCCATGCTCGGATCGGGAGTGTTCGCCGTCTTCGCCCCGGCGGGCGCCGCCGCGGGGCCGTGGCTGCTGCTCGCGGTGCTGCTCGCCGCCGTCGTCGCCGGGGCGTGCGTGCTGTCGACCGCGGAGCTGGTGCTCGCGGGCGGCGCGGGCGGGGCGAGCTTCTCCGCCGGGTACACCGCGGGCTACGGCGCGGCCCGCGAGCGCCTGCACCCGGTCGCGGGCCGGCTCGCCGGAGTCACGCTGCTGATCGGCGGGGTGGCTTCCGCGGCGGCCGCCGCGGGGGTGTTCGGGGCGTACGTGCTGCCGTCGAACCCGCTGGTGGCCGCGATCGTCATGATCGTCGCGGCCTCGGTGCTCAACATCGTCGGGGTCCGGACCACCGCCCGGTCCTCCTGGCTGCTCGCCGGCGGCACGCTGGCGGTGCTGGTCGTGGTGGTCGTCGTCGGGCTGCTGGGGCCCGGCGGGGAACAGACGGTCTCGGCGTCGGTGACCGCGGCGGGGGAGGCCCGCGGGGTCGCGGTGCCCGTGCCGCAGGCGTCGCCGGGCGCGCTGGGTGTGCTGTCCGCGGCGGGGCTCGTGTTCTTCGCGTTCGTCGGGTTCGCCAACGTGGCGACCTACCGCGAGGAGGTCCGCACCCCGGCCCGGACCCTGCGCCGCGCGATCCCGATCGCCCTCGGCGTCTGCACCCTGACCTACCTCGCGGTCGCCGGGGCGTTGCTGATGGGCCTCGGCACGGACCGGATCGGCGAGGAGCACGCCCCGCTGGTGGCCCTCGTCGACACCGGCCAGGCGCCCGCGCTGGGCGTGCTCGTGCGGATCGGCGCGGCCGCGGCGGCCGGCTCGACGCTGCTCGCCGTGCTGATCGGGATCAGCCGCACCGCCATGGAGATGGGCACCCGCGAGGACCTGCCCCGCTCGTTCGCGAAGGTCTGCGGCAGCGGCGCGCCCTGGCGGTCCGACGTCCTCGGCGCGGCCCTGGCGATCCTGGTCGCCGTGCTCGCCGGGCCGATCGCCTCCATCGCGCTGTCGGCCTGCGCGATGCTGCTGCACTACGCGCTCGTGCACGCGGCCGCGTTGCGGGTGTCCGGACGGCGGACCCCGGCCTGGGTGCCGGCCGTCGGGTTCGTGCTCTGTCTGGGCCTGGCCGCGCTGCTGCCCCGGTCGTCCGTGCTGATCACCCTCGGCGCCCTGCTCGTCGGCTGGGGGCTGGCCGAGCTGTCGGCGCTGCGGGCCCGCCGGAGACCGCCGGCGGAACAGGAGGAGCCGCCGGGGGAGCAGGCCGCGTAGGGTTCCTCGGTACGGTTCGCCCGTGAGCGACGAGCTGATCACCGGACCGCTGCACGACCGGCACGTCGCGCTGGGGGCGACCCTGGGCGCCTTCGGCGGCTGGTCGATGCCGATCGCCTACCCGGCCGGCACGGTGGCCGAGCACACCGCGGTCCGCGAGGCGGTCGGGATCTTCGACGTCAGCCACCTCGGCAAACTCCTGGTCCGCGGGGCCGGTGCGGCCGACTTCGTCAACTCCTGCCTCACCGCCGACCTCGGGAGGATCGCGCCGGGCAAGGCGCAGTACACGCTGTGCTGCACGGATTCCGGGGGCGTGGTCGACGACCTGATCTGCTACCTCGACGGACCGGACGAGGTCCTCCTGGTCCCCAACGCCGCCAACGCCGCCCGGGTCGCCGAGCTCCTGCGCGCGGCGTCGCCGGCCGGGATCGAGATCGTCGACCGGCACCGCGAGCTCGCCGTGATCGCCGTGCAGGGCCCGCGCTCCGCCGAGCTGCTCCCCACCCTGTTCGCCGGGTTCCCCGGCGTCTCCGGACTGGACTACATGGCGTTCGCCGACGCCGGCGCCGTCCGGGTCTGCCGCACCGGTTACACCGGCGAGCACGGCTACGAGCTGCTGGTGCCGGCCGAGCAGGCCGCCGCCGTCTGGGACGGGCTGCTCACCGGCGCGGAGCCGCTCGGCGGGCGGCCGTGCGGCCTGGGCGCGCGGGACACCCTGCGCACCGAGATGGGCTACCCGCTGCACGGCCAGGACCTGAGCGAGGAGATCACGCCGGTGCAGGCGGGCAGCTCGTGGGCGGTCGGCTGGTCGAAGCCGGCGTTCTGGGGCCGCGAGGCGCTGCTGGGCGAGCGCGAGGCCGGCCCGGCGCGGCGGCTGCGCGGGCTGCGGGCGACCGGACGCGGGGTCCCGCGTTCGGGGATGACCGTGCTGAAGGCGGGCGAACCGGTCGGTGTGACGACCTCGGGCACCTTCTCGCCGACCCTGCGGACCGGCATCGCGCTCGCGTTGATCGACACGGCGGCGGGCGTCGCGGCGGACGACCTCGTCACCGTCGACGTGCGCGGGCGGGCGCTGGACGCACGGGTGGTCACGCCGCCCTTCGTGCCGTCGCACGTCCGGTGATCGGGCACTCGACCGGCTGACGCGTGCCTTGCCCGCCGGGTTACCGTTCACCCATGAGCGCGCCGCTGTTCACCCGAACCCCGAACCCCGCCCCGGCCTCCGACCAGCGGCGCGCCGAGATCCTGGCCGCGCCGGGGTTCGGCCGCTACTTCACCGACCACATGGTCTCGATCCGCTGGACCTCCGACGAGGGCTGGCACGACTTCCGGGTCGAGCCGTACGGGCCGCTCACGCTCGACCCGGCCACGATGGTCCTGCACTACGGGCAGGAGATCTTCGAGGGCCTCAAGGCGTACAGCCAGCCGGACGGCACCATCGCGTCGTTCCGGCCGGAGGAGAACGCGGCGCGATTCCGGCGGTCCGCGGTGCGGCTGGGCATGCCCGAGCTGCCGGACGAGCTGTTCATGGCCGCGTTGCGCGAGCTGATCGCGGTCGACCGCGCCTGGGTGCCTCCGGCCGGCGGCGAGGAGTCGCTCTACCTGCGGCCGTTCATGATCTCCACCGAGGTCGGGCTGGGCGTCAGGCCCGCCGACTCGTACCTGTTCCTGCTGATCGCCTCGCCGGCCGGCGCGTACTTCCCGGGCGGGGTCAAGCCCGTCGACGTCTGGTTGTGCACGGACTTCACCCGCGCCGCGATCGGCGGCACCGGCACCGCGAAGTGCGGCGGGAACTACGCCGCCTCGCTGCTCCCGCAGGCCCAGGCCGCGCAGCACGGGTGCGCGCAGGTCGCCTACCTCGACGCCGCCGAGAAGCGGTGGGTCGAGGAGATGGGCGGGATGAACCTGTTCTTCGTCTTCGGCTCCGGGGAGTCGGCCGAGCTGGTCACGCCGGAGCTGTCCGGCAGCATCCTCGAGGGCGTCACCCGGCACTCGCTGCTGACGCTGGGCAAGGAGATCGGCTGCCAGGTCACCGAGCGCAAGATCTCCGCGCGGGAGTGGCTGACGGGGTGTGCCGACGGCGCCATCACCGAGGTGTTCGCCTGCGGCACCGCCGCGGTGATCACCCCGGTCGGGACGGTCAAGTTCAGCGAGAACGACGGCGTCGGGTCCATCCGCGTGGCGGACGGCGAGCCCGGCGCGGTCACCATGCGCCTGCGCACGCTGCTCACCGACATCCAGCGGGGCACCGGTACGGACACCCACGGCTGGATGACGGCGCTCTGACCCCGCCGATCGATCGCCGTAGGGAACCATGATGCGCTCGTCGGACGCTGCGCTCGGTCGGCTCCGGGGTCGCCTCGTGGAGCCGTCGTGCGGTCAGGTAGCCAGGAGCAGGAGGACGGCCGCGGTGCCGAGCTCGGCGGCCGCGCCGAGGACGTCGCCGGACATCCCGCCGAAGCGGCGTGCGGTGTGGGCCGACAGCCCGACCACGACCACCGCCGCCAGCCCGACGCCGGCCGGGCCGCGCCAGCCCGCGAGCGCGTAGCCCGCTACGGCCGACAGCAGCCACCACGCCGGCGCCACCCAGACCGGCTGCGACTGCGCGACCAGGGCTCCGAGCCCGCCCGGGCGCGCCGCGGGCACCCCATGCCGTGCGACCCAGCAGAAGCCGGCGCGCCCGGTGGCGGCGGCGAGCGCGGCGGCCGCGACGACCTGCCAGCCCGCCGGGTACGAGCCCAGCGCCCCCGCCTGCACCCCCAGCACCACCAGCAGCGTCACCACGGCGAACGGGCCCGCGCCGCCGTCCTTCATCACCGCGAGCGCGCGCTCCGGAGGGCCGAAGCAGCCCAGGCCGTCGGCGGTGTCGGCGAGCCCGTCGACGTGCATCCCGCGCGTCCCGAGCGCCAGCAGCCCGACGGCGAG
The DNA here is from genome assembly GCF_047200735.1 of Pseudonocardia oceanicola. Lineage (NCBI taxonomy): Bacteria > Bacillati > Actinomycetota > Actinomycetes > Pseudonocardiales > Pseudonocardiaceae > Pseudonocardia > Pseudonocardia oceanicola. Next base: position 245,918 of record NZ_JBJZON010000006.1, on the reverse strand, counting down.
CAGCCCCGCCACCAGCCCGGGGACGCCCAGCGCGGCGAGCCCCCAGACGATCAGCCCCGCGCCGGCGCCGAGCCCCGCCCCGACCACCGGTGCCCAGCGCAGCGCCCCGGCGGCGACCTGCGCCGTCGGTTCGCCGGTGCGGACCGGCAGCACGCTCAGCCAGCTCAGGGCCAGGGCCAGCCCCTTCATGCGGTGCTCCGCGCCCGTCGGACGCGGCGGCGCGCGCCGGGGGTCATCCGGCGACGGCGCGCACCGGCGCGATCCCGCTGGCCTGCGCGGTCGCGGTCTCGCCGAGCAGCCGTGCGGCGGCCTGGACGAGTGGGAGCACGGCGACCGCGCCCGTGCCGTCGCCCTGGCGGACCTGCAGGTCCAGGACGGGCACGAGCTGCAGGTGCTGCAGCACCAGCGTCATCGCGGGCTCGGGGGACTGCTGGGCGGCGAGCCACCACTGGTGCGCGCCCGGGGCCAGGTCATCGGCCAGCAGGCCCGCCGCGCCGACCACCAGCCCGTCGAGCAGCACGGGGGTCCGGCGCAGCGCGGCCTGGACCAGGAAGCCGGCGAGGACGGCGAGGTCGGCGCCACCGGCGGTCCGCAGCAGCGCGTACGGGTCACGGACGTGCGGCTTCGCCCGGCGCAGCGCGTCGCGGATCGCCGCGGCCTTGCGCATCCACGCATCGTCGCCGATGCCGGACCCGCGCCCGACGACGGCGACCGGCTCGGCCCCCGTCACCGCCGCGACCAGGGTCGACGCCGGAGTGGTCGCACCGACCCCCAGCGAGGCGGGGACCAGCAGGTCGGCCCCGGAGTCGACCTCCTCGTCGGCCAGCGCGCGGCCGATGCGGATCGCGGTCTCCACCTCCTCGGCGCTCAGCGCGTCCTCTCTGTCGATCCGGCCGCTGCCCCGGCGGACCCTGAAGCGGTCCTGGCCGGGCAACACGGCCTCGCGGTCGAGCCCGGCGTCGACCACCCGGACCGAGGCCCCCGCGACCGACGCCGTCACCGCCACCGGCGCCGACTGCTCGAGCGCGGCCGCGACCTGCCGGGCGGTGACCTCCGGCGGGTACGCGGAGACGCCGGCCGCGGCGATGCCGTGGTCCGCGGCTACGACGACGACGCGGGCCCGCGCGGGCGGCCGTGGCGGGCACACACCCTGCATCGACGCCAGCCACAGTCCGAGGTCGGCGAGCACGCCCAGCCCGCCCGCCGGCACCGCCAGTGCCTCGTAGCGGGCGACGGCCTCGCGCCGCGCCTCGAGATCGGGTGCGGGGACCTCGGGGAAGGGGCTCTCGCTCACGCGCTCTTCCTACCGTCCGCGGCGCGCGGCCCGTTCGGCAGCCCGCCCCGGACGTCGGGCGGGCGCAGGACGACCGGCCACGACGAGCCGGTGGCGGGCCCTTCCGTCGGCCGCTAGTCCTGCTCCTGGGTCATTGTCAAGCCATTGCATCACAGAGTGGCGGCGATCACTATCGAATGCGCTCTTTCCGGCATCAGTGCGAGGAGCCGCCCGTGATCCCGATCATCGAATTCGTCCTGGGCATCGCGGTGCTGGTCTACAGCGCCGAGAAACTGATCGGACACCTGGTGGGGGTCGCCAGCCGATGGGCGATCTCGCTGTTCCTCATCGCGGTCGTCTTCACCGGGATCGAGTTCGACGATCTCGCGTTCGGTGTCGTGCTGAACGTCGAGGGCCTCGAACAGGTCGCCCTGGGCACCGTGATCGGGACGACGATCGCGATGACCGGCATCGTCCTCGCACTGGCGGCGCTCGTCGCGCCGTGCCGCGTGGACGTCCCCAAGGACTACCTCGCACTCTTCGTGGTGGCGCCCGTGGTGCTGTTCGCCCTCGCGCTGACCGGGGTGCTGACGCCCCTCCTCGGCGTCGTGCTGGTGCTCCTGTTCGTGGCCTTCGTGGGCTGGATCGCCTACCGCGAGTACGCCTCGCGACGGCCGGTCTTCCGCAACGCGGAGCTCTACGAGCAACTGGAGAAGGTCGGCGCCGACGGCACGACGATCACCCTCCCGCACGACGGCGGCGAGGCAGACCCGGCCGGAGGGGACGGCTCGGCCGACCGGGCGGGCGGGCGCGGCGGCTTCGACCTCCCGGACGACCTGCGCATCGACCAGGGGTTCCTGAAGGCGCGCCGGCGCTCCCCGTGGGGCGGACTCGCGCTCGCCGTGCTGGCGCTGGTCGGACTCGTCGTCGGGGCGTTCGTCGCGGCCCGGGGCACGGACGGGATCCTCGACACGTTCGAGATCACCGGCACCGTCTTCGGCGTCACGATCGCGACGCTGGCGCTCTCCCTCGAGGACATCTTCCTCACGGTCGAACCCGCCCGCCGGGGCGCGCCGGAGATCGGTGTCGCCAACGTCGTCGGCAGCGTGGTGTTCTCGGCGACCGGCAAGATCGGGATCATCCTGCTCGCCGGCGGGACGATCACCGTCGACCGCGGGGTGCTGTCCTGGCACCTCCCGGTCCTGCTGGTGATGACGCTGCTCGCAGCGGCCTTCCTGGCGACCGGCCGGCTGCGTCGCTGGCACGGGGCCGTGCTGCTCGCCCTGTACGTCGCCTACTTCGTCGTGAGCCTGGTGCTCTTCGGCGGGGTCCCGCTCGACAGCGACTGACCGGGGCCGCCCCGGCTCCCGGGCGGGAGCCGGCACCGGGCCGGGCACGACCACGTCCTGCAGCTCGCGCGGTCGGCCCGACGACCATCGACGAGGGCCGCGGTCAGGTCGCCGCGGCCGGCTTGAGCCGCAGGGGCAGGCCCGCCACCAGCAGCACCACCTCGTCGCACACCTCGGCGAGCGCGGCGTTGAGCGCGCCCAGCTCGTCCCGGAACAGCCGGCCGGCCCGGGTCGCCGGGACCACGCCCAGTCCCACCTCGGCCGACACGAGTACGCACGGCGCCTCGGGGGACGACGGGCACCGCCGCACGGCCTCGACGAGCGTCGCGACGGCATCGGCGACCGCGGGCGGCGGCGTGGCGGACTCCCAGGCCTCGCAGTCGTCGAGTACGCCGGTGAGCCAGGTGGCCAGGTCGTCGACCAGCAGCGGCCCGCCCCGGGCCAGCTCGGCGACGAGATCGGGCTCCTCGACCGTGGTCCAGCAGGCCGGGCGGCGCGCGGCGTGCCGGGCGATCCGGGCCTCCCACTCCGCGTCGTCCGGCCGGCGGCGGGCGGTGGCGGCGTAGCGGACCGGCGCGTCCGCGGGCAGCAACGCCTCGGCATGGCCGGACTTGCCCGATCGGGTGCCGCCCAGGACGAGGGTGCTCAGACCTGCGCCCCGCGCTGGACCCGGGGCTTGGGCACCCGCAGCTTGCGGATCTGGCTGGCCCGGGTGAAGGCGTACCACCCGGTGCCGAGACCGCTGATCTGCTCGTTCGGGAACTTGGCGCGCGCCTGCTTCGTGACCCGCATCCCGAGCAGGACGCCCTCGGCCACCATCACGACCAGCACGACCAGGCTGAACAGGCTCAGGTACTGCTGCACGGACGGGATCGGCAACAGGACCGAGATCAGCACCAGCACGGCGAGCGGCATGAACAGGCCCATGAGGTGCGGCCGGGAGTCCACGACGTCGCGGATGTAGGCCTTGACCGGCCCGCGGTCGCGGGGGAGGAGCACCCGGTCGTCACCGGCATCCATCCGGGCGCGGCGCTCGGCGGCCTGGGCGCGGCGCTCGTCCTTGCTCGGGCGGTTGGCCTTGGCCAGGCGGGCGGCCTCGCGCTGGGTCCGCGGCGGGGGCGGGGCGGGGCCGCGGCGCTTGGTCTCGGCGTCCCGCCGCTTCGGCGTCGGCCGGCCCTTGCCCTGGGTCCAGCGCGGATCGAGCGGCTTCTTCTCCTGCGTGCCCTCGGCGTCGTCCGTGTCGACGGACGTGGCCGGGGATTCGTCGGAGCGGCGCAGGAACCTCACAGGTCCACAGGGTACGGGCGATAGCGTGCGCGGTGTGCGTGTGGTCGTCGCTCCCGACTCCTTCGGTGGAACACTGAGCGCGCGGGCCGCGGCCGGCGCGATCGCGGAGGGCTGGCTGCGCGCCGTGCCCGACGCCCGGATCGACCGCCTCCCGCTGGCCGACGGCGGCACCGGCTTCGTCGACGTCCTGCAGGAGCGGCTGGGCGGGACCCTGCACGAACCGCGGGTCACGGGCCCGTTCGGCGACCCGGTGCCGGCGCCGTGGCTGCAGGTCGGTACGACCGCGTACCTCGAGTCGGCCGCGGCCTGCGGGCTGCACCACGTGCCCCGGGAACGCCGGACGCCGGAGGTCGCGGGGAGCGTGACGACGCGCGGGGTGGGCGAGCTGCTGCGTGCGGCCCGCGAGGCCGGGTGCACCGAGGCCGTGATCGGGCTCGGCGGCTCGGCGACCACCGACGGGGGTGCGGGCATGCTCGCCGCCCTCGGCGCCGCCCCGCTCGACGCCTCGGGGGCGGAGCTGCCGCCGGGTGGCGCCGCCCTGGGAAGGTGCGTGCGCCTGTCCGGCGCCCCGCAGGTCGGGATGACCCTGGTCGCCGCCGCCGACGTCGACAACCCGCTGCTCGGCCCGCACGGTGCGGCCGCGGTCTTCGGCCCGCAGAAGGGCGCCGACGAGCGGGCCGTCGCGGTGCTCGACGACGCGCTCGAGGTCTGGGCGGGCGTTCTGGCCGGGGCCACCGGACGCGACGTGCGCGACGAACCGGCGGCCGGGGCCGCGGGTGGGCTGGGCGCGGCCCTGCTGGCGCTCGGGGCGCGCCCGGAGTCGGGGGCGGGTCTGGTCCGTCGGCTGCTGGGGCTGGACGAGGCGCTCGACGCCGTCGCCGCCGAGGGCGGGCTGGCGGTCACCGGCGAGGGCAGCTTCGACTGGCAGAGTCTGCGGGGGAAGCTGATCACCGCGGTGGCCGGGGCGGCGGCCGAGCGGGGCGTGCCGTGTGTCGTCCTGGCGGGCCAGGTCGGCGTCGGGCGGCGGGAGGCGGCCGCCGCGGGAGTGGACGCCGCCTACTCGGCCTCGGAGCACGCGGGCGGGGTCGAGGCCTCGATGGCGGATCCGGCCGGGTCCCTGTCGGCCCTCGCCGAGCACGTCGCCCGTCGGTGGGGCGGGTACCCGGCCAGCCGGTGAGCCGGATCACCCGTCCGGCGGACGGTCCGTTCCCGCAGGCCCGGGAGGCTGTCGGCGCGAGGGCCTACTATGGGTCGCGGTACGACTCCCGGGTCACCGGGAACAGTTCCGCCACGTGCGCTGTTGGGAGAGTTCATGACCGTCGAGAACACCGTCGAGGCCGGCGCCGCCGAGGAGACCCACGGCGTCGAGCTGACCGACAACGCCGCCCTCAAGGCGCGCTCCCTGCTCGAGCAGGAGGGCCGCGACGACATGCACCTGCGCATCGCCGTGCAGCCCGGTGGCTGTGCCGGCCTGCGCTACCAGCTCTTCTTCGACGACCGTTCGCTCGACGGCGACCTGTTCCGTGACTTCCACGGCCTCAAGGTCGGCGTGGACCGGATGAGCGCGCCGTACCTGCAGGGCGCGGTCATCGACTTCGTCGACACGATCGAGAAGCAGGGCTTCACCATCGACAACCCGAACGCGGGCGGCTCCTGCGCCTGCGGCGACTCGTTCAACTGAGTTTCGGCGTCGCGGACCCCCGGGCGGAGGAGAGCACCTCCTTCGCCCGGGGGTTTCGTCGTGTCTGACGTAAGGTGACCCGACGTGCGCATCGCCGTCACCGGATCCATCGCCACGGACCACCTCATGCACTTCCCGGGGAGGTTCGCGGACCAGCTCGTCGCCGAGCAGCTCGACCGGGTCTCGCTGTCGTTCCTCGTCGACGAGCTCACGATCAAGCGGGGCGGCGTCGCCGGGAACATCGCCTACGCACTCGGCGTGCTCGGGCAGTCGCCCGTGCTGGTCGGGGCGGTGGGCGCGGACTTCGCGGACTACCGCTCGTGGCTCGACCGCCACGGCGTGGACACCACGGGTGTGCACGTGTTCGACGACGTCCACACCGCCCGGTTCGTCTGCACCACGGACGACGACATGCGCCAGATCGCCTCTTTCTACGCGGGCGCCATGGCCCGGGCCCGGCTGATCGAGCTGCAGCCCGTCGCGGAGCGGGTCGGCGGCGTGGACCTCGTGCTCGTCGGCGCGAACGACCCCGAGGCGATGGTCCGGCACACCGAGGAGTGCCGCCAGCGCGGCTACGCCTTCGCCGCGGACCCGTCCCAGCAGCTCGCCCGCATGGACGGCCCGGAGATCCGGAAGCTGATCGAGGGCGCGCGCTACCTGCTGACGAACGACTACGAGTGGGAGCTCCTGCTCAAGAAGACCGGCTGGACGCCCGAGCAGGTGGGCGAGAAGGTCGGCACCCGGATCACCACGCTCGGCGAGAAGGGCGTGCAGATCGTGGGGCGCGACGGGGTCGCCCTCGAGGTCGGGGTGGTGCCGGAGACGGCGAAGGTCGACCCGACGGGTGTCGGCGACGCCTTCCGCGCCGGGTTCCTCGCGGGCACGGCGCAGGGCCTGTCGCTGGAGCGCGCCGCGCAGCTGGGCTCCCTGGTCGCGGTCCTGGTGCTGGAGACGGACGGCCCGCAGGAGTGGCGGTGGGACCGCGGGAGCGCCCTCGACCGCCTGCAGCAGGCCTACGGACCCGACGCGGCCTCCGAGATCGCCTCCGCCCTCCCCGCCTGACCACCGACTCGCCGACCCACTGACCCACTGACCCACTGACCACGTCCCCGAAGTCCGCGAGTCGCGCTACGGCCTTCCGCGAGTCGCGCCCTGAGCTTCCGCGAGTCGCGCTCTGAGCTCCCGCGAGTCGCGCCCTGAGCTTCCGCGAGTCGCGCCCTGAGCTTCCGCGAGTCGGGGTGTGGGCTTCGGCGAGTCGCGCTACTCCGTCCGGCACACCGAGTCGGCAACTCCGGGACACCAGGTCGGCGAACCCGGGAGGCCACACGGCCGTGATGTCCTGATCAACGAGGTCAGGATGTCGAGATCGTGCTCGCGACGGCGATCGTCGCGCGGCCGGGTTGGGCGGCGCGCTGCTACTTCGATGGCTGTTCGACCCGGCCACCACCCACGGCCCGAGCCGGGAGCGCTCGGTGGGATCGGCGACCCGTTCGGCCTTGGCCTCTGAGACACCGCCCAGAGCAACTCGCGGGAGCCCAGGCCCCGACTCGCGGGAGCTCAGGGCGCGACTCGCGGAAGCTCAGAGCGCGACTCGCGGGAGCCCAGGGCGCGACTCGCGGGAGCCCAGAGCTCGACTCGCGGGAGCTCAGGCCCCGACTCGCGGGAGCCCACAGCGCGACTCGCGGGAGCTCAGGGCCCGACTCGCGGGAGCTCAGGGCCCGACTCGCGGAAGCCCAGGCCTCGACTCGCGGGAGCCCACAGCGCGACTCGCGGGAGCTCAGGGTGCGACTCGCGGGAAGGGTTACAGGGTGACGGGGTAGGCGGGTTCGGGGACCTCGGGAGTGATCCGACGCTCGACGAAGATGCCGTACCAGATCAGGAAGACCAGCAGCGTCCAGATCCGGCGGCTGTGGTCGACGGGGCCCTCGCGGTGGGCGTCGAGCATCGCCTGGACCGCCGGCAGGTCGACCAGGTGGCCGGCGCCGGAGTCGCGGATGATCTCGCGCGCCCAGGCGTACATCTCGTCCCGCAGCCAGTGCCGGATCGGCACCGGGAAGCCCAGCTTGCGCCGGTTCAGCACGTGCGACGGCACGATCTGCGACAGCGCCCCGCGCAGCGCGTACTTGGTGGTGCCGCCCGCGCCGCCGGTGATCTTCTGTGCCAGGGGCAGCGCGGAGGCGAGCCGGAAGACCTCGGGGTCGAGGAACGGCACCCGCAGCTCGAGCGAGTTGGCCATGGTCATCTTGTCGGCCTTGACCAGGATGTCGCCGCGCAGCCAGGTGAACAGGTCGACGTGCTGCATCCGCGCCACCGGGTCCCACTTCTCGGAGGCGGCGTAGTGCGGGGCGGTCACGTCGGTGTGCGAGACCCGCGGGTCGTACTGGCGCAGGATCTCGTGCAACTGGTCGTCCCGGAAGATCCGGGCGTTGCCGTAGTAGCGGTCCTCGAGGCGCAGCGAGCCGCGGCGCAGCAGGTCCTTGCCCCGCATGCCCTCCGGGAGCCGGCGTGACGCCCGCCCGAGCAGCGGCCGCAGCGTGCCCGGCACCTTCTCGAACGGCGCGAGCGACAGCGGCTCGCGGTAGATCGTGTAGCCGCCGAACAGCTCGTCGGCGCCCTCGCCGGACAGCACCACCTTGACGTGCTGGCGGGCCTCGCGGGCGATGAACCACAACGGGACGAGCGCCGGGTCGGCCACCGGGTCGTCGAGGTACCAGACGATGAGCGGCAGCGCCTCCATCATCTCGTCCGGCTTGACCGTCCGGACGACGTGCCGCACGCCGATCGCCGCCGCCGACTCGGCCGCGACGTCAACCTCCGAGTAGCCCTCGCGCTCGAAGCCGGTGGTGAAGGTGATGAGGTCCGGGTTGTGCTCCTTGGCCAGCGCCGCGATCGCCGTGGAGTCGATGCCGCCGGAGAGGAAGGCGCCCACCGTGACGTCGGCGCGCATGTGCTTGGCCACCGAGTCCCGCAGCACCTCGGTGATCTCGCCGTGCACGATCGCCTCCGCCTCGACGCTGGCCGGGGCGTGCGAGGGCAGCGAGACGAACTGCGGGTGGAAGTAGCGCTGCGGCACGGGCTGCTGCCCGGGCTTCACGGTGACGTACGTGCCGGACTCGACCCGCCCGATCGCGCGGTGCAGCGTCTCGGGCTCCGGGACGTACTGCAGGATCAGGTAGTGCTGCAGCGCGGCCGGGTCCAGCTCGTCCGACCCCGCGATGCCCAGCTCGGGGGCCAGCTCCAGCAGGCTCTTCTTCTCGCTGGCGAAGGCGACGCCGGTGGGCCCGGACGCGAGGAACAGCGGCTTGATGCCGAAGGGGTCCCGCGCGACGAACAGCTGCCGCTCCTGCGCGTCCCAGATGGCGAAGGCGAACATCCCGCGCAGCCGCGTGACGGCCTCGGCACCCCAGTGGTGGTAGGCGGCGACGATCGCCTCGGTGTCGCCCTCGGTCGCGAACTCCGCGCCCAGCCCGGCGAGCTCCTCGCGCAGCTCCAGGTAGTTGTAGATCTCGCCGTTGAAGACGATCGTGTACCGCCGGTCGCCGCCGGGCCGCAGGTGCGAGCCCGAGGGGTCCCAGTGCAGCGGTTGGTGGGAGCCGGCCACGTCGATGATCGACAGCCGGTTGAAGCCGAGCACCACGTCGTCGTCGTTCCAGGTGCCGCTCTCGTCCGGCCCGCGGTGCCGGGCGCACCTCAGCGCGCCGGCGATGGCCTCGGTCCGGTCGGCCGCGTCGGCCGCGGAGGTCAGCAGTCCCAGCAGTCCGCACACAGCGAGCAAGTATGGCGGGCCCGGACCGGGGACCCCCGGACGGGTCACGCGCGACGGCGCGACCCCCGGGGGCGCGTCGGGGCGATCTGCTCGGCTAGTCTCTACGCGTGGTCGAAGGTCCGCCCCGTCCCGGGTGCGCGGACGCTCGGCCGGACCGACCGGGCCCGACCGTGTTCGTGCTGGTCGGATCGAGGCAAGGGTGTGGTGGGAGCACCACGCGGACGAGGGGAAGGCGGCGGGCAGTGAGCCGATCGGAACGCGGCGGCACGACCGTGCGTGGCCGCACCGGGTACGTCCGGGCGGCGAAGCTCGCCGGTCTCGGGCTGCTGACGATTCCGCTCCTGGCCGGGTGCTCGGTCCAGGAGGTCATCCGCTTCGGGTGGCCGGTCGGCGTCACGCCCCAGGCCGAGCAGATGCGCCACCTGTGGACCTGGTCGGCGATCGCGGCGCTGGTCGTGGGCGTGATCACCTGGGGCGCGATGTTCTGGGCCATCGCCTTCCACCGCAAGAAGAAGGGCGACGACGAGTCGGTCCCGCGCCAGACCCAGTACAACCTGCCGGTCGAGATCGTCTTCACGGTGATCCCGACGATCATCGTGGCGGTGCTGTTCGGGTTCACCGTGGCCGTGCAGCAGTACGTCGACAAGGACGCCCCGGCCGACGTGCGGGTGGACGTCACCGGCTTCCAGTGGAACTGGGCCTTCCGCTACCCCGGTCAGATCGCGGCGAACGGCGAGCCGGTCGAGACCATCGGGACCTCGAACACGATCCCGCTGCTGGTCCTGCCGACGGACCGCTCGATCGAGTTCACGATCGCGTCGAACGACGTGATCCACAGCTTCTACGTGCCGGAGTTCCTCTTCAAGCGGGACGTCTTCCCGCTGCCGGAGAAGAACGACACCGACAACACGTTCATGATCGACCGGATCGACCAGGAGGGCGCGTTCGTCGGCCGCTGCGCCGAGCTCTGCGGGACCTACCACGCGTCGATGAACTTCGAGGTCCGCGCGCTCAGCCCGGCCCTGTACGACCGGTACATCGCGCTGCGCAAGGAGATCAACCCGGCCACGGGCGTGCCGTACTCGGCCCAGGAGGCCCTGGCCACGCTGAACTGCGGCCAGTGGTGCGCACCGGAGGCGATCACGACCAGCCCGTTCAAGAACCGCGGGCAGATCGCCCAGGCGGACGCCCAGCCCGTCGCGGCCGGGAACTGAGGGAGGACCACCGATGAAGGTCGAATCCCGGATCTTCGAGATCTGCACCGGCTTCTTCTTCGTCGCCGCGATCGTCTACACGGTCCTGACGCACGAGCCGGTCGGCATCGCCGCACTGTTCCTCACCGGCGGCCTGTCGCTGATCATCGGCACCTACTTCCGGTTCGTGTCCCGCCGGCTCGAGGAGCGGCCCGAGGACAACCCGGAGGCCGAGGTCGCGGACGGCGCCGGCGAGGTCGGCTTCTTCTCGCCGGGCAGCTACTGGCCGATCGCCGTCGCCGCCTGCGCCGCCCTCGTGGGCGTCGGGCTGGCGTTCTTCTTCTGGTGGCTGATCATCATCGCCGGCGTCATGCTGCTGATCGCGGTCGGCGGGCTGGTCTTCGAGTACCACATCCGCCCCGCGGACCACTGAGCCGCACACCGGGCCGGAACACCCGAGCACGCCGACCGACGGCGCCGGATCCCCTTCGCAGGGACCGGCGTCGTCGGCGTTCTCGGGCGAGTCAGAGGCTGGGGTGAGTCAGAGGCTGCGGTGAGTCAGAGGCTGCGGTGAGTCAGAGGCCGGGGTGAGTCAGAGGCTGCGATGCATGATGTGCAGCCCGACCAGCCCGTCCCTGGCGTGCCGGAAGGCCTCGGGGACGGTGCCGACGACCGCGAAGCCGAGGGACTCCCACAGCCGGACGGCCCGGACGTTGGAGGCGACGACGGCCGAGAACTGCATCGCTCGGTAGCCGCGGCGGCGCGCCTCGTCGAGGGTGAACTCCGCGAGGGCGCGGCCGATGCCGCCGCCGGCCTGCTCCGGGGCGACCATGAACCCCGCATTGGCGACGTGGTCGCCGAGGCCGGGCTGTACGGGCTTGAGCAGCGCCGTACCGACGACGGCGTCCTCCCGCTCGGCGACGATCGTGACCGCGGGTTCCGGGGGCATCCACAGGCCCCGGGCCTCGTCCTCGGAGGTCGCGGGGTCCCAGGTGTAGGTGTCGCCGGCCGCGACGACGCGGTGCCAGATCGGCCAGATCGCCGACCAGTCCTCCCGCCCGGCGAGCCGGACGGTCACCTCAGCCACGCGCGGCCGGGCCGAGCGCGTCGCGGGCGATGATGACCTGCTGGATCTGGCTGGTGCCTTCGTAGATGCGGAACAGCCGAACGTCGCGGTAGAAGCGCTCGACGGCGACGCCACGCATGTACCCCGCGCCGCCGTGCACCTGGACCGCCCGGTCCGCCACCCGGCCCACCATCTCGGAGCAGAAGTACTTCGCCGCGGCCGGTCCGGCGATCCGGTCCGTTCCGGCGTCGAACGCCCTGGCGGTCTCCAGCACCAGCGCGCGTCCGGCGTGATAGTCCGTCACCGAGTCCGCGACGAGGCCCTGGATGAGCTGGAAACGGGCGATCGGCGCCCCGCCCTGCTCACGCGTCCTCGCGAACTCGGTGGTCTCGTGGACCAGCCGGGCCGCCATGCCCGCACACACCGCCGCGATGTGCAGCCGGCCGTGGGCCAGACACTTGGCGGCGATCCGGAAGCCCTGGTCGACACCCTCCTCCCCGCCGATCACCGCGTCGGCCGGCACGCGCACGTCGTCGAGGTGGACGTCGGCGGTCCAGGCGCCCGACTGCCCCATCTTCTTGTCCTTCGGGCCGATCGAGAGCCCGGGCGTGCCCCTGGGCACCAGGAAGGTCGAGATGCCGCGGTTGCCCTTGGCCTCGGGAGTGGTCCGGGCGAAGACCATGATCACGTCGGCGACCGGGGAGTTGGTGATGTAACGCTTCGAGCCGTTGATCACCCAGTGGTCGCCGTCGCGCTTCGCGACCGTGGTCAGCGCCGAGGGGTCGGACCCCGCATCGGCCTCGGTGAGCCCGAACGACGCGGTGACCTCGCCCGACGCCAGCCGCGGCAGCCAGGTCTTCCTCTGCTCCTCGGTGGCGCCCTCCAGCAGCACGTGCCCGGCGATGCCGTTGTTGGTGCCGAAGAGCGACCGCAGTGCCGGGGTGGTCCAGCCGAGCTCCATGGCCAGCTGCACCTCCTCGTACGCGGAGAGCCCCAGCCCGCCGTACTCCTCGGGGATGGTGAAGCCGTAGAGCCCCATCTCCTTGCACTGCGTGACGATCCGCTCGGGTATCACGTCCTGCTCGTCGATCTGTTCCTCGAGCGGCACGACCTCGGTGCGGATGAAGTCCCGCACGGACTCGAGCACGTGCCTCAGGTCGTCGGCGTCCACCGCTGCTCCTCTCGTTCCCTCACCCATCGACGCTACTTCAGCGTCGATGTCTGCTCCGCGGACTCCGCTCAGCGCCGAGGTGAGCTCCGCGGGCTCCGCTCAGCGCCGAGGTGAGCTCCGCGGGCTCCGCTCAGCGCCGAGGTGAGCTCCGCGGGCTCCGCTCAGCGGTGGAGTGGGCTCCGCTCAGCGAACCCGGGCGAGGAGGAACCCGTCGTACCCCTTCGCGCCGACCGTCTGCAGCGCGGTCGCCTCCACCCGTTCCTCCCGCTGCAGGGCCGCGAACATCCGGCGCGAGCCCTCCACCTGCGGATCCCCGCCCGTGAGGAGCCGCCCGCCGCGGACCACGTTGTCGACGACGATCACGGTGCCGGGGCGCCCCAACCGGATCGCGTGGTCGAGGTAGGCGGCGTTGTTCTGCTTGTCGGCGTCGACGAACACCAGGTCGAACGGGCCCGTGAGGGTCGGCAGGGTCTCGAGGGCTGGCCCGACCCGGATCTCCACGCGCTCGGCGAGCCCGGCCTGCTCGAGGTTGGCCCGGGCGACCGCGGCGTGATCGGGTGAGTACTCGCAGGTGACGACGACGCCGTCGGTGGGCAGGGCCCGGGCGAGCTGGATCGTCGAGTAGCCGCCGAGCGTGCCGATCTCGAGGATCCGGCGGGCGCCCGCGATCCGCGCGAGCAGGTGCAGGAACCGACCCTGCGCGGGGGAGACGTCGATCGGTGGCAGGCCCTCGTCCGCGTTGCGTGCGAGCGCCTGCGCCAGCGCCGGGTCCTCGGGGAGGAGGGCGGTCTCCAGGTAGCGGTCGACCCTGCTCCAGACGTCCCGGTCCCCCGTGCTGTCGCTCATGACCCCACCCTGGCCCTCGGTCGGGTCGGCGGCCAGCGTGACCGGCGTCGCGGACCCCGACCGTGTCGGATCGGCCACGCGCGTCCGGTGGGCAGGCTGTGGACGGCCTAGGGTGCGGTACATGTCGGAAGCGAACGATCCGGGGTCCGCCCGGCGGGTCCCGGCCGGGGAGCGGGTCGTGTTCGACGGCACCGCCGGCAAGCTGGTCGGCGACCGCTGGTCCGCCGTCGGCGAGCGCCGGGGGCCTGCGCTCCTCCTGCACGGCGGCGGCCAGACCCGGCACTCCTGGTTCCGCACCGCCGCCGCGCTGGCCGAGGCGGGATGGGAGGCGACCGCGCTCGACGCCCGCGGGCACGGCGACAGCGACTGGGCGCCCGACGGTGACTACGGCACGGACGCCCTCAACGCCGACCTGGCCGCCGTCGTCGAGCAGGTGGGGGAGCCCGCGCTGCTGCTCGGCGCCTCGATGGGCGGGATGACCGCGCTGGTCACCGAGGGTGAGCGGGGTGGCATGGCTCGTGCGCTGGTGTTGGTGGACATCGTGCCCCGGGTCGAGCCCGACGGCGCCGCGCGGATCATGGCGTTCATGGGCGCGAACCCGGACGGCTTCGGCTCGCTCGAGGAGGTCGCCGAGGCCGTGCGGGCCTACAACCCGCACCGCAAGCGCCCGCCGAACCCCGAGGGCCTGCGCAAGAACGTGCGGCTCCGGGAGAACGGCCGGTGGTACTGGCACTGGGATCCCGCCTTCCTCCGGGTCGGGGACGAGCCCCGCCGCTCGACGACCCACGAGCGCGCCACGGCCGCCGCCGCCCGCGTGACCGTGCCGACGCTGCTGGTCCGCGGCGCCCAGTCGGACATCGTGAGCGAGGAGGGCGTGCAGGAACTGCTGCGGCTGATCCCCGGCGCGGTGCACGTCGACGTGTCCGCCACCGGCCACATGGTCGCGGGCGATGACAACGACGTCTTCACCAGCACCGTGCTCGGCTTCCTGGCCGACCAGGAGGTGTAGCCGGGCGCGCCGCCTCAGAGGTTGTCGAGCGCGACGCGGGCGATCGCCGTGGCGGCCTCCCGCGTCTGCTGCTCGGTGCCCGAGCCCTGCAGCGAGACGTCGATCGTCGCGCCGTCGCTGCGCACCAGCAACCCGCCAAGGCCCTCCGGGAAGTCCCGGTCGCTGTAGAGGAACAGCGCCTGGTCGCCGAGCCCGGGTACGTCGACGCCCGGCACCCCCACCGAGCTGCGCGAGGCCGCCGCCTTGGCGTCGAACCGCGAGCCCGACTCGACGCCCACGCTCAGCCCCGGCACCGTGCCCGACGCGGGATACGCGCACACGCTTCGCGTGGTGCCCGCCGTCGGCGTGGGCGTGCCGAAGGCCAGCCCGGTGGCCTGTGCGATCTCCTCCTGCGGGACCAGCTCGCAGGCCTGCGGCAGCGCGCCGCCGACGCCGGCCGGGTTCGGTTCGCCCGGTGCGACTCCGGCCGACGGTCCCGCTGCCGACGGTGCCGCCGCCGACGGTGCCTCCGAGGGCGACGCCGCAGGGGCGGCCGGGACCGAGGACGCGGCCTGTTCCCCGCTCCCGCAGGCGCTCAGCGCCAGAGCCCCGACGAGCACGCCGACCAGCGCGAACCCGCGGAGGCGGCTTCGGGCGCGCACGTGCGGGGAGCGTCGGGGCGAGGGGTTGAGGAAGCGCTGCGGGAACCGGACGGATCGGACGCGCATTCGCCGAGGGTAGCGACGCGCCGTGCACGACCCGCGACCGGGAGTGACCCCGACACGGGTACGGCCACGTCCGGCGAGGCGTTGCCGGCCTCGCGCCGGGGACGCCCGACCCCCTCATCCGATCAACGCCAGCGGTGTCGGCTCGGGCCGCGGGCGCCGGGCCCGGGGCACCCGGGCCGCGGGGACCGGCTCCGGTACCGCCGCCATCTCCGGCAGCCGGCGCCCGGCCGCGCGGATCAGCACCGCGGTCCACGTGCGGAACGGCCGCCAGGGCTCCGCGATCCGGGCCAGGTCCTCCTCACCGGCCGGGCCGCCGAGTCCATAGGCCGCGCCGACCAGGGCGGCGAGCCGGGGCTCGCCCGCGACCAGCGCGTCCTGCACCCCGGACGCGCGCAGGTGGATCAGGGTCGACGCGAAGGCGCCGATCCCGGGCACCGTGCGCAGCCGCGCCCGGACCTCGTCCGGGTCGCCCGCGCGCAGCGCAGGCGGATCGAGCAGACCGGCCTCGGCGGCCCGCGCCACCGCCCGGAGCCGCTCCTGCTTGAGCTCGGGCAGGCCGGGCAACCGGTCGGCGGCCAGCACCTGCGCGGGCGTGGGCACTGCGGCCGTCTCCTCGCCGGCGACCTCGAGCATCCGGCCGAACCCGCGGGCGAGCCGCTCGCGCGCCGCGAGCGACTGGCGCCGCCCCCAGCGCTGGGAGAGCACGCACCACAGCGCGGCCTCCCAGGCCGAGGGGAAGAGCACCGGCCGCAGACCCGGAGCGGCCGCCATGATCCGGCCGATCAGCGGGTCCCGCTCGCCGACCTCGGCGAACGCCGCACCGTCGCCGTCGAGCGAGAGCATCCGGGCCACCTGGTCCCGCACGGGATCGAGGGGCTCGCCCGGATCCAGTCCGCCGACGACGCCGTGCACGCCCCCGGCATCCTGCGTGAGGGCCACACCGACCTGGCCCCGCAGGTCGTCCCGGCAGAAGGCGAGCCGCAGCACGCCCCCGGCGGAGGCACCGCCACCGGGCCAGTCCCCGGCCGGCTCGGCGCCGCGGCCGAAGGCGCCCGCCTCCAGCAGGGAGAACGCGCCGCGGGGTCGGATCGTGAAGGTCTGCTCGGACACCGTCGAAGTGGTCATGGCCGCAGCATGCCCGCCGCCACCGACAGTTCCCGGCGCTCGGTGCCGCGTCCCGGCAGGTTGTCCACGGGCCGATGCTCCGGTCGGTGGTGATGCATCTGCATGACCTCCGCTCCGGGCCCGGCGTGGGCCATCCAGGGAGGACCGACCGCGACGGAGGCGGGGCATGACCGAGTTCGACCTGGTGGTCCGGGGTGGGCCCGTGCTCGACGGGAACGGGGCCGGCCCGCACGGCGGACGTCGGGATCGTCGGGGACCGGATCGCGGAGGTCGGCCGGGTCGCCGGCAACGGCGGGGTCGGCTTCCCGTCCGCCCGCCCGCTGCGCGGGGGCCTCGTGCGGTCTGCCCGACGAGGCGGGCGCCGAGGTGGTGGCGGTCGGCGACGGGGCGGCGCTGGTCACCGCGGTGAAGGAGCACCAGCCGCTCACGCCCCGTGAGCGCGAGGTGCTCGGCTCCATGACCGACGGGCAGCCCGACGTGGGCGGTCGGTCGCGACCTCGTGATCACGCAGGGCGCCGTGGAGAAGCACATCTCGTCGATCTTCACCGAGCTGGGGCTCGCGCCGTCGGGTGACGAGTATCGACGGGTGATGGCGGTCCTCGCCTGGTTGCGGACCTGACGCCCACAGGAGCCCCGGATCTTGCCCGTCCGTGTGATGGCGGATGCGGCACGTGTCGGCCAAGCTCTCGCCGGTCCAGTCGGGGCGACCGGTCGGGGGAAAGTCGATGGTGCTGCGCGAGCGTGTGCCGGCAACGGAGTCACGGTCCGTCACGAAGCGGTCGGGCCGGCACCGGGCCGGGTCGCACCGGCCCGCGATCGTCGTGCCGGAGCAGCGGGGCACCTCCCACCGCTGGATCACCGCGGAGGCCGACGAGCGGGCGCGGCGGCGTGCGTCGCGGCGGCGGCCGGCCGAGTCGGGTACCGGGGCGGAGGCCCCGTCGCTGTGCGCGGCGGCGGCCCGCGGTAGGGCCGACGGGACCGATGCCGGTGTCGAGAGCCGTTCCGTCCGTGCCGAGGCGGCCCGGAGCGCGGCCGCCGGCCTCGCGGGGGCGCGGATGGCCACGGCGCTGGTCGGGCGGGTCGTCGCGGACTGCCGCCGCGAGGCGGCCACCCGGATCGCGGACCGGATCGCCACCGTGCGCGCGCCGCAGCCCGAGCCCGGTGTCGTCGACCGCGAGCCGGAGCCGGGCGTCACGCGGACGCTCCCGGTCCGCTACCGGGGTGTGCCGACGCGCCACCGGCCGCGGCCGGCCGCCGGGGTGTGGATGCTGCTCGGGTTGCTGCTGGTGGTGGCGGTGGCCGTGCCGTCGGCGGTGCGGCAGGCCGGGCACGCGACGACCGCCGACGTGGCCGCCGAACGCTTCCCCGGCGCCTTCCCCGAGAACACCGGGCCCGGGTCCGGTGGTGGCGGACCGGTCGCGCCGGCGCCCGCCGAGTTCACGACCGCACTGCCCGACGGGCGCGCGCAGGTCGCGATCGACGCCGCCCTCTCGCAGGTGGGTGTGCCCTACCAGTGGGGCGGCGACGGACCGGCCGCCGGCGACCAGGGGTTCGACTGCTCGGGGCTGACCGTGTTCGCCTACGGTGCAGCCGGGATCACCCTGCCGCGCACCGCGCACACCCAGTACGTCGCCGGCCCGCACGTGCCCGCCGACGCCCCGCTGCAGCCCGGTGACCTCGTCTTCTACGGCACGCCGTCCGCGGTGCACCACGTCGGCGTCTACCTCGGCGACGGCCGGATGGTGAACGCGCCGACCTACGGCCGGCCGGTGCAGACCTCGTACTACCGCTGGCGCGGCGACGACTACCTCGGCGCCACCCGACCCGCCGCCCCCGGACCGCGCACCACCGGGATGCTGCAGGTGCTGCCGGAGCCCCGGGTCACCGCGCCCGACGGGTGGCCGCGGACCTTCGACGCCCCCGCCGCGCCGGTCCCCGCCGCCGCGATCGCCCCGAGCGAGAGCCTGCCGCCGGAGCCCGTGACCGCCGCCGCGGCGGTGGCCGCCTCCGCCGGGCCGCGAAGCGTGGTCGACGGCGCGGCACCGACCGAGGTGGTCACGGGACCGGTGTCCGGTGAACCAGCTGCCGCTTCGGCCACCGGCCCGACCTCGGCCCGGCAGGTGTGGCGGCCCGCCGCGGCGACGTGGCGGGTGCCCGTTCGGGCGAGCCGGTCCGGGGATGCGGCCACGACGGACCAGCCCGGCGCCGGTCCGGCCGAAGCCCCGGCGGCCCCCACGGTTCCGGCGGCCCCTACGGTTCCTGCGGCCCCGGCGGCTCTGGCGGCCCCGGCTGCGGCTCCGGCGGCCCCGACCGCTCCGACGTCGGCAGAACCTGCCGACACCGCCCCGCCCGGTGCCGCCCCGGCCGGGGGCACCCCGGCCGCGGAGGCCCCGACCGTCGGCACCCTGACCCTGCCCGGCGGTGAGCTCCCGCTGGTGGCGGCGCGGCTCGACGAGGCAGGCGTCCCGGTGACCCCCGAGCCGGGCACCGCCGCGTTGCTCGACGAGGGCGGCGCCCAACTCGTCGTGCTCCACTCGGCCGACGATCTCCCACTCGACCAGCAGCTGACCGTCGCCGTCGACGGCGCCAACCCCCGCTCGCGCACGGTCGTCGAGGCGACGTCGCTGGCGGCGGAGGCGCTGGCCGAGCACGTCCGCACCCTCCCGGAGGGCGAGTTCCAGGTCGCCGCCCCCACCGCCGACGGCACCTGGACGGTGGCCGAGCTCGAGTAGTGATCGTCGTCCCGGTGCGCTGAGGGCGGTGATGCCCGCCCTCAGCGCACACAAGCGCCGATCACGAACTCCGGCCCGTCACCGCCCGCAGGTCCAGCACGAGCTCGGCCGGGGCGATGCCGTCGCCGTCCGCCACCACCCGCACCGGCACGCCCCAGTCCTGCTGGTACCGATGGCAGGCCGCGAAGACGGCGTCGCCCTCGTCGCAGGCCGCGGCGGCGACGCTCACCGACAGCACCCCCTCGCCGGGGGCCAGGACGAGCGAGCGGACCAGGCCCGGCGCGGTGCCGCCGCCCTCGACCAGCAGCGACGACGGCGACGCGTCCACCGTCAGCACCGTCGGATCGCCGAAGCGCGTGTCGAGGTGCTGCCCGGTGGGCGGGGTGAAGTCGATCGTGAGCGCGACGGGCCCGGCCGCGAGGTCGGTGCGCGGGCGGCGGACGGTGCGCGCGCCGGCGTCGACCAGGGCGCCGGCCGGGATCGGCAGCCGCACCAGCCGGTGCGCCGCCGACTCCACGACCACCAGCGTCTCCCCGTCGACGAGGACGTCGCCGGGTTCGGCGAGGCCCTGCGCCAGCGTGGTCACCTGCCCGCCCGCGATCCGGCGGACCGCGCCGTTGTAGGTGTCCGCCACGGCGATCGAGCCGTCGGGCAGCACGCCGACACCGAGCGGGTGCTGAAGCAGCGCCTCGCGGGCCGGTCCGTCCCGGAACCCGAAGTCGAACAGGCCGAGCCCGACGGCGGTGCTGACCTGCGGCGTCGCGTCGAGATCGAGGGCGCGCACGGCGGAGGTCTCGGCGTCGGCGATCCAGAGCGTGTCGCCCGCGACCGCCAGCCCGGACGGCTGGGCGAAGAACGCGTCGGTCACCGGCCCGTCGCGGAGTCCCTCGGTGGTCGTGCCGGCGAGGACGACGAGCTTCCCGGAGACCGGCGAGAAGGTCCACAGCTGGTGCCATCCCGCCATCGCGACGACGATCCGGCCGCGCCACCACGCCACGTCCCACGGCGTCGACAGCTCGGCCGCGGTGCCACCGGGCTCGATCCGCTCGCGCAGTGGTGAGCCGGTGCCGGCGACCGTCGTGACGTGTCCGTCGGCGAGCCGCAGCCCGCACAGGGCGTGGTTCACCGAGTCGGCGACGACGACGTCGTACCCCGTCTCCGCGGCCACCTCGGGGGGCAGCACCGCCAGGCCCTGCGGCTCGGAGAACTCCGGCGCGGACCCGTCCGCGAAGCCGCGGGCGCCGGTCCCGAACCGCCGGACCTCGGTGAACCCGGCGTCGACCAGCACCACCTGGTGGTGCGCCGTGTCCGAGACCAGGAACCCGCCCCGGGAGATCGACGACGGCACCGCCGCGACCTTCCCCGGGAACCGCAGCGCGGTCGACGGCGGCGGGGGCGCCACGTACGGCCCGTCGCCCCGGCGCAGCGTCCCCTTCGCGGTGTGCTCGGCCACCAGCTCGTGGATCAGCACCGCCAGGCCGTGCGCGTGCCCCTCGCCCGCCAGCTGCGCGACGACGTACCCCTCCGGGTCCACCACCGCGAGGGTCGGCCAGGCGCGGGCGGCGTAGGCGTCCCACATCGCGAGGTCCGGGTCGTCGAGCACGGGGTGGTGCACGCCGTACCGCTCGACGGCCGCCTCGACGGCCTTCGGGTCGCCCTCGTGGGCGAACTTCGGCGAGTGCACCCCGACGACCACGAGGACGTCCGCGAACTCCTCCTCGACCGGGCGCAGCTCGTCGAGCACGTGCAGGCAGTTGACGCAGCAGAAGGTCCAGAAGTCGAGCAGGACGATCTTGCCTCGCAGGTCCGGCGCCCGGCCGCCCGTGTTGAGCCATCGACGTCCCTGCAGCTTCGGCGCCCTCACCCGCATCACGGTCCGGATCAACGCGCGGCCCGCCCGCCGCTGTTCCAGACTGGGGCCGTGCCGGAACTGCCCGAGGTGGAGACCGCGCGGAAGGTGCTGGAGGAGGCCCTGGACCGCGAGATCAGGTCCGTCGACGACAACGACGAGTGGGTCTGCCGGCCCCATCCACCGGGCGAGATCGCCAAGGCACTCGTCGGGGGGAGGCTGACCGCGGCCCACCGGCGCGGCAAGACGATGTGGTGCGAGACCGTCGACCGGGACGGCGAGGAGGGCCCGACCCTCGGGGTGCACCTCGGCATGGGCGGGCGCGTCATCGTCACGAGCCCGGACGGGGAGCGTGTCGGCGGCGGCCCGGAGCGCCCGGACCGGCAGCCCCGCAAGCCGGAGTGGGACCGGTTCACGGTGAACTTCGCCGACGGCGGCCGGTTCCGGCTGTTCGACAAGCGCCGGCTGGGGCGGATCCGGCTCGAGCCGGACCTCTCCGGCCTGGGGCCCGACGCCGAGGAGATCTCCGCCGCCGACTTCCGCACGCGGGTCGCGCGCAGCCGCTCCGCGGTGAAGGCGCGGCTGCTGGACCAGTCCGTGATCGCGGGGGTCGGGAACCTCCTCGCCGACGAGACGCTGTGGCGCGCCAGGATCAACCCGGCGGCGCCCGCGGACGAGCTGGAGCGCACGGAGCTCGACCGCCTGTACCGCAACCTCGAGAAGTCGCTGAGGTCCGCGATCGCGAACGGCGGCGTGCACACCGGTGAGGTCATCGAGCACCGTCACCCCGGCGGGCACTGCCCACGCTGCGGCGCCGAGATGCGTCACGGGACCGTCGGTGGCCGCAGCACCTGGTGGTGCTCGAAGGAGCAGCAGTAGCCAGGTCAGCTCAGTTCAGGGCGGGCTCGGGGTGCCGGGCGCGCCGCCACAGCAGGACGCCGGTGCACACCGCGAGCCAGGCGGCACCGGTGGCCCAACCGGCCACGACGTCGCTGAACCAGTGCACGCCCAGGTAGATGCGGGTGTAGCCGATCCCGCCGATCCACGTCGCCGCGACCAGCAGGGCGCCCAGCCGCAACGGGCCGCTGAGGTGCGGCCAGGCCAGCACGACGAGCGCCCCGACGACGGCCATGGACATCGTCGCGTGCCCGGAGGGCAGCGACTCGTTCCCGGCCTCGACCAGGCGCACCGCCAGCGGTGGGCGCGGACGGTCCAGCACGTGCTTGACCAGCGTGAACACCGCGCTGGCGCCGGCCATGGTGGCGATCAGCCACACGCCGTCGACCCGTCGTCCGCGCACGATCAGCACGATGCCCGTGACCACGGCGAGCACCGCCATCGCGGCGGTGCTGCCGAGGTTGGTGAACACGACCAGGATCGCCGTGACCCCGACGGACCGGCTGTCGATCGCCCCGGCGAGGGCCGAGCCGTCCTCGTCCGCCGGCCCGACGCCGGTGAACGCGGCCCAGATCAGCCCGGCCGCCAGGGCGAGCAGGAGGACGGAGCAGGTCGCGGTGAGCGCGAGGACGCGGCGGCCGGGCACCCCACCACTCTGCCCACACCGGACCGCCGGCGCCCGCCGACCGGCCGGATCCTCAGCCGCAGCTCAGGAGGGGTCGGGAGTGCCTACCGCCCCTCAAGGGGCAGTAAGCACTCACGGGTCAGCCGCGGCCGCGGAGGGTGCGGTACCGGCGGATGAGCGCCGCGGTGGAGGCGTCGAGCGCGGAGAAGTCCGGGTCGTCGCCGTACAGGGCGGGGCCGAACTGCTTGGCCATCACCTTGCCCAGCTCCACGCCCCACTGGTCGAAGCTGTCGATGCCCCAGATCGTGCCCTCGACGAAGGTCTGGTGCTCGTAGAAGGCGATGAGCTGGCCCAGCGTCGACGGCGTGAGCTTCGGCGCGAGGATCGTCGACGTGGGCCGGTTACCCGGCATCACCTTGTGCGGCACGACGTCGGCCGGGGTGCCCTCGGCCTCGATCTCCTCCTTGGTCTTGCCGAAGGCGAGCGCGGCCGTCTGCGCGAACAGGTTGGACATGAACAGGTCGTGCATGTCCGCCCCACCCTCACCCGGCAGGTCGTGGTGGGGCTCGGCGAAGCCGATGAAGTCCGCCGGCACGAGCCGGGTGCCCTGGTGGAGCAGCTGGTAGAAGGCGTGCTGGCCGTTGGTGCCGGGCTCGCCCCAGAAGATCTCGCCGGTCTCGGTGGTGACCGGGGTGCCGTCGCCGCGCACCGACTTGCCGTTGCTCTCCATCGTGAGCTGCTGCAGGTAGGCGGGCAGGCGGTGCAGGTACTGCGAGTACGGCAGCACCGCGTGGGTCTCGACGCCGAAGAAGTTGTCGTACCAGACGCCCAGCAGGCCGCTGATCACCGGCAGGTTCGCGGTCAGCGGGGCGGTGCGGAAGTGCTCGTCGATCGCGTGCATGCCGGCGAGGAACTCGGCGAAGCCCTCCTTGCCGATCGCGACCATGAGCGAGAGCCCGATCGCGGAGTCGACGGAGTAGCGCCCGCCCACCCAGTCCCAGAAGCCGAACATGTTGGCCTCGTCGATGCCGAACTCGCGGACCTTCTCGGCGTTCGTCGACACGGCCACGAAGTGCCGCGGGATCGCCTTCTCGGCGGAGACGTCCCCTGGCAGGCCGTCGACCAGCCAGGTCCGGGCGTTGCGGGCGTTGGTGAGCGTCTCGAGCGTGGTGAAGGTCTTCGACGAGACGATGAACAACGTGGTCGCCGGGTCGAGGTCGCGGGTGGTCTCGGCGAGGTCGGTCGGGTCGATGTTCGACACGAACCGGCACTCGATCTCGCGCAGCGAGTAGTCCTTGAGCGCCTCGTACGCCATGACGGGGCCCAGGTCCGAGCCGCCGATGCCGATGTTGACGACGGTGCGGATCCGCTCGCCGGTGGCCCCGGTCCACTCCCCGGAGCGGACCGTGTCGGTGAACTCGCCCATCCGGTCGAGCACGGCGTGGACGTCGGCGACGACGTCCTGGCCGTCGACCGTCAGCGAGGCCGTCCGCGGCAGGCGCAGCGCGGTGTGCAGCACCGCCCGGTCCTCGCTGGTGTTGATGTGCGCGCCGGAGAACATCGCGGTGATCCGGTCCGGCAGGCCGGCGGCCTCGGCCAGCGCCACCAGCTTCGGCAGCGTCTCGCCGGTGATCCGGTGCTTCGAGTAGTCGAGGACGAGGTCGGCGCCCTGGACGGTCATCGCCTCGGCCCGGCCGGGCTCGGCGTCGAACAGCTCGCGCAGGTGCGCCGGCCCGACGGCCGCGTGGTGCTCGGTCAGGGCCGCCCACTCCGGGGTCGCGGTGATGTCTCGGGGGATGTCCACGCCGGACATCATGCCCGCGTACGGCCTGCCTGACACGTCCCGCGAACCGGCCGTCGGCGGGTGTGGCTACCACGAACCCGGGTGTGGTGGCGGTGTGCTGTCCGGGGCGGGGTCCCGCGGGATCTGCTGTGACCCGACCCGAGAGACCAACCCCCGAAGGAGCGTCCCGTGAGCGAGCAGCCCGTCCCCGCCCCCGACAGCACCGGTTCCGCCGTCCTCGCCAGCCCCGCATGGGTCATCGGCGGCCTGCGCAACCGCCCCGGCTACCTCGTCGCCGCGGAGAAGCGAGTGGCGTTCACCGACGGCGAGGAGACCCTGTTCGACGTCCCGCTCGCCGAGATCTCCGGCGTGACCTACCCCTGGTACTGGTTCGGCGGCGGCCTCAAGGCCCGGATCGCCGGGAAGACCGTGAAGATCACGTTCGTGAAGCCGAACGGCATGCCGAGTCCGGACCCGTCCGCCCTGGAGCTCGGCCTCTCGGCCCTGGGGGTGGCGGCCGCTTTCCAGGGCGTCGGGCACGTCGGCGACCTGGCCGGGCCGGCGTGGATCGCCGCCGGTCGCAAGGCCACGGCGCAGTGGCGGGAGGTGCTCCCGACCTGAGCTCCGCGGGGCCCGTCCGGGCCCCTCCCGTCCACGGGCGTACCCCCGCTCGCCGACGCCGCGCCACCCGGGTGGGTGGACGCGGCGCGCCGACCAGCGGGGGAGTCGCAGAGACGAACGGTCCGTAACCACGTGCTCCGGGTTTCGTTACACGGATGAGTGGTTCGCACGTGCTGTTCATCGCGTGCGAACGGCGGACCACCGCAGGAGCGGCTGTTCGGCCTAGCTTCGGCCGCGTTCCGGTCTAGCTTCGTCACTCACCGCGGTTGCCGACGACCCGTAGTCAGGAGAGCCCGAGAATGTTGACCCGTTCGCTCCCCGAACCCGCGAAGCACGTGCTGATCCTCCTGGCCCGGTTGACGGTCGCCTTCATCATGTTGGCGCACGTCTGGGACACCTTCTGGGTCAAGGGCTTCGGGACGGCAACCGACGCGTTCACCAACTTCGGGATCCCGTTGGCCATCGTGGCCACGGCGTTCACGCTGGTCGTGGAGCTCATCGGGTCGATCATGCTGGCGCTGGGGATCTTCGTGCCCTGGGCGTCCGGGGCGATGGCGTTCGTCATGCTCGGCGCCATCTACTTCGTTCACGCCCCGCACGGCGTCTTCGTGAAGAACAACGGGTGGGAGCTCGTCGCGCTGATCGCGGGGATCGTGCTGGCCATCGCGGCCTTCGGTCCCGGCCGCTACAGCCTCGACCACCTGATCTTCGAGCGGAGGCGCGAGGACGACGTGCCCGCGCCGGTCGACGTGCGCTCCGACCCCGCCGGTGTCCCGATCGCCCCGGCCCCTGCCGCGTTCGCCGCCCGTCCCGGCCCGCGCTGGGACGCACCGCGCCGGGAGGACGAGCAGCACCGGCACGCCGCTGCGCCCGCCCCGCGCTGGGACACCGAGCCCGCCCCGCAGCAGCCGGTGCGGGTCGGCACCGCCCAGCCGTTCTCCCTGTGGGACGACGGGCAGGCCGGCCCCGGTGTCGCCGCCCCGGCGCCCCGACGGGTGCCGAGCGCGTACTCGAACTCGACGACCCGGCCCGGTGCCCGACGCGCCGTCCACCCCGGCGCCCCGTCCGTCGATCACGTCGACCACGCGGACTACGCGGACTACGCGGACCCGTACACCGGTCCCCGGACCCACCTCGACGCCCCGCAGCAGCGCGAGCAGCAGCACTGACCCCGGAGGCGCACCCGAGCGCACCGTGACCTCCTGACCAGGGCCCCGCGGCCCGTCCGTCCCGCCGCCACGCGACCGCGGCGGGACGGGCGGCCGCGGGGCCCTCGTCGTTCCCGGCAGGGCGTGCCGCTGCTGGTCGTGGGCGCGTGACGGTCCCGCCGCCGCATCCGTTCGCGACGCAGGGGATCATCGGGGCGGAACGAGGGGGGATCGCGTGCTGCGCCACGTCACGGCGACCCGCTACGTCACGCCGCTGCGTGAGGGCGGGTCGTTGCCCGGCCTGATGGAGGCCGACGACCTCGGTACCTACGTCGTGAAGTTCCACGGCGCGGGGCAGGGCCGCAAGGTCCTGGTCGCCGAGATCGTGGCCGGCGAGCTGGCCCGGGAACTGGGTC
The DNA here is from genome assembly GCF_047200735.1 of Pseudonocardia oceanicola. Classification (NCBI taxonomy): domain Bacteria; kingdom Bacillati; phylum Actinomycetota; class Actinomycetes; order Pseudonocardiales; family Pseudonocardiaceae; genus Pseudonocardia; species Pseudonocardia oceanicola. The sequence continues at coordinate 219,374 of NZ_JBJZON010000006.1, read as the reverse complement.
TGCCGGTGCCCGAGCTGGTCACCGTCGACCTCGATCCCGAGCTCGGCCTCGCCGAGCCGGACCAGGAGGTGCAGGACCTGCTGCACCGCTCCGCCGGGCTGAACCTCGGCCTGGACTACCTGCCGGGCGCGCTGGACTTCGACCCGCTGGCCTTCGACCCGGGCCCGGAGTTCGCCGGGCGGGTGCTGTGGTTCGACGCGCTGGTCGGCAACGTCGACCGCTCCTGGCGCAACGCCAACATGCTGCTCTGGCACCGGGCGCCGTACCTGATCGACCACGGGGCCACGCTGACCTTCCACCACGGCTGGGCCCGGACGCTCGCCGATCCGGCGGCGGTCGCCGCCCGGCCGTTCGACGCCGGCGACCACGTCCTGCTCGGGTCCTTCCCCGACCTCGACGCGGCCGACGCCGCCCTCGCGCCGCTGCTCACCGCGTCGACCGTCGAGCGTGCGGCCGCGGCGGTGCCGGACGGGTGGCTGGCCGGCGAGCCCGGCTTCGCCGGCCCCGACGAGGTCCGTGCCGCCTACGCCGAGATCCTCACCGCGCGGGTCGCGGCCCGGGAGGCCTGGCTGCCGACCGTGCGGGAGGCGGCGGCGACGGGCCGTCCCCGCCCGATCACCCGGACCGGCCGCCCGCCGGCCTGGCTGGCCGCCCGACTCCCGAAGGTGCCGCGGTGAGCACGGCGAACGCCCTGGAGGTCTACGAGTACGCGGTGCTGCAGGTCGTGCCGCGGCCCGAGCGGGGCGAGACGATGAACGCCGGCGTGCTCGTCTACTGCCGGGCGAGGGACTTCCTGGGCGGGCGGGTGCACCTGGACCGGGACCGGTTGCGGGCCCTCGACCGGCACGCCGACGCCGACGCGATCGCCGATGCCCTCGAGGTCGCCGCCGCGGTCTGCGCCGTGCCCACCCCGCCGCGGGCGGACCGGCGGACGGAGGGGGCGCTGGCCGCGTCGGGCCCGGGGGCGGGGGAGGACCTCGGCCGCCGCTTCCGCCGGCTCACGGCCCCCCGCAGCACGGTAGTGCGGCCCGGCCCGGTGCACAGCGGGCTCACCGCGGACCCGGCCGCCGAACCGGACCGCCTGCTCGCGGCGCTGGTCCTGCCCCTGTGAATCCTGCCCCTGTGAATCCTGCCGCTGTGAATCCTGCCCTGCAGTGGGCGCGGTGCCGCTCGTCACCATGGCGGTGATCGCAGGTCACGAGGCAAGGTGACGGGATGAGCGGATCGACGCAGATCGCCACCGACCCCGTCCCCGCCGCGGCGCTCACCGAGTGGCTGCGGGCCGAGGTCCCCGAGATAGCGACCGGTGCCGGGCCCGTCGAGGTCCGCCGGATCTCCGGCGGGCACTCCAACCTGACCTACCGGGTCGTCGACGCCGCGGGGGGTCGGTGGGCCCTGCGCCGCCCGCCCACCGGCGGGGTCCTCGCCACCGCCCACGACATGAGCCGCGAGTGGCGGTTCATCGCCGCGCTGGCCGACACCCCGGTCCCGGTCCCGCGGGCCGTGGCGTTCTGCTCCGACCACGCGGTGATCGGCGCCGACTTCTACGTCATGGGGTTCGTCGACGGCGTCGTCCCCGGCGACGTCGAGGCCGGCGCGGCCATGCCCGTCGGGATCCGCCACGCCGCGGGGTTGGCGGTCGCGGACGTGCTCGCCGACCTGCACGCGGTCGACCCCGACGCCGTCGGGCTGGGGGAGCTCCGCCGCCCCGGCAGCTACCTGGAGCGCCAGCTGCGCCGCTGGCACCGGCAGGCCCACGACTCGGCCGTCGAGGACCTGTCCGTGGTCGACGAGGGCCATCGGCTGCTCGTGGAGCGGCGGCCGGCCGACGAGGAGCTGACCATCGCGCACGGCGACTACCGGCCCGGCAACCTTTCCTTCGGCCCGGACGGGCGCATCGGGGCGATCTTCGACTGGGAGCTGGCGACGCTCGGCGAGCCGCTCGCGGACCTCGGCTACCTGTTGGCGTCGTGGGGTCGCCCGGACGACACCGTCCGGGAGATCACCTCCGGCCCGACCACGCTCGAGGGCTGGCCCGAGCGCGACGAGATCCTGGCCCGCTACGCCGAGCGCTCCGGCCGCGGCGACCGGATCGCCGGGCAGGCGGACTACTTCGAGGCCTTCGCGCGGTGGCGGTCGGCCTGCATCGGCGCGGGCGTCTACACCCGGTACGCCGCCGGGCACATGGGCGAGTCCACGGACGACCCCGGGACGGCCCGGTCGCGCCTGGCGAACCTGCAGGAGCAGGCGACCGCGGCCGTGGAGATCCTGCACCGGGACGCGGGTTAGGGTCACCGGGTGACCTGGGGTTCCTACGGCGCCTACCTGGGCATCGCCGTCCTGCTCGTGCTCGCGCCGGGGCCGGACACGCTGGTCCTGCTCCGCAACGCCCTGGCCGGCGGCCGCCGCGGCGGCCTGCTCGCGTGCGCGGGCATCCTCGCCGGGAACCTGCTGCAGGGCAGCGCGGCGGCCTTCGGGCTCGGCGTGCTGGTCGCGAGCTCGCGGCCGCTGTTCGAGACGCTGCGCTGGGCAGGGGTGGTCTACCTGTTGTTCCTCGCCGTGCAGGCGCTGCGCGGCGCGTGGCGCGGAAACTACGCGGCGTTCACCGAGCTCGTGGAGAAGCGCCGTGGGCAGGGCTTCCGCCGGTTCCGCGAGGGCTTGCTGTCCAACGTGACCAACCCGAAGGTGCTGGTCATGTACCTGTCGGTGCTGCCGCAGTTCCTGGTCCCGGGCGTCACGACCACGGCCGACGCGCTGCTGCTCGCCTACACCGTCGGTGTCCTCGGTGCGGTGTGGCTGGTCGCGCTGGTGTTCGTGGTGCACCGGGTGCGGGCGTGGCTGGGCCGGCGGCGCGTACGGCGGACGATCGACGCGGCGACCGGGACCGCGCTGGTCGGGTTCGGCCTCGCCCTGGCCGCCGAGTAGGGCCCTGGGGCACCGAGGAGGCGTCGCGGCCGGCGCCGGGACCCCTGCCGGGAGGCGCTCCCCGCTACCGGACCGGCGGTTTCTCGGTGCCGTGGGCGAACCCGGCCGACTCCGGCCCGCGCTGCGGCCCGCTCTGCCGGCGGAGCTGCTCGAGGGCCCGGTCCAGGTCGTCGAGCAGCAGGTTCGCCAGGTCGTGGCTGAAGCCGTTGCGCACCACGATCCGCAGCGCCGCGATGTCCTCCCGTTTCGCCGGGAACGTGTAGGCGGGCACCAGCCAACCGCGCTCGCGCAGGGCCGCGGACACGTCGAACGCCGAGAAGGGCTGCCCGTCGGCCACGGTGAAGGCGAAGACCGGCAGCTGCGAGCCGTCGGTGAGCAGCCGGAAAGCGCCCGTCCCGGCGATCCGGGCCGACAGCGTCATGGCCACGTCCCGGCAGGTCTGCTGCACGCGCGCGAACCCGGCCTGGCCCAGCCGCAGGAACTGGAAGTACTGCGCGATCACCTGGCCGCCGGGCCGGGAGAAGTTCAGCGCGAAGGTCGGCATGTCGCCGCCCAGGTAGTTGACCCGGAACACGAGGTCCTCGGGCAGCGCGTCCTCGTCGCGCCACAGCGCCCAGCCGACGCCGGGGTAGACCAGGCCGTACTTGTGCCCGGAGGTGTTGATCGACGCCACCCGCGGCAGCCGGAAGTCCCACGGCAGGTCGGGGTCGCAGAACGGGGCGATCATCGCGCCGGAGGCCCCGTCGACGTGCACCGGGACGTCCAGCCCGGTGCGGGACTGCAGGTCGTCGAGCGCGGCGCAGACCTCCTCGACGGGTTCGTAGCTGCCGTCGAAGGTCGAGCCCAGCACCACGACCACGCCGATGGTGTTCTCGTCGCAGAGCGACACCGCCTCGGCGGCCCCGAGGTGTAGCCGGTCGCCCTCCATCGGGACCAGCCGCGGTTCGACCTCGAAGTAGTTCGCGAACTTCTCCCAGCAGATCTGGACGTTGATGCCCATCACGATGTTGGGGCGGGCGGTGTCCTTGCCCTCCGACCGCCGGCGGGCCTGCCAGCGCCGCTTGAGTGCCAGCCCGCCGAGCATGCAGGCCTCGCTGGACCCGGTCGTCGAGCAGCCGATCGCCCGGCTCGGGTCCGGCGCGTTCCACAGGTCCGCGAGCATCCGCACACAGCGCTGCTCGATGTCGGCGGTCCGCGGGTACTCGTCCTTGTCGATCATGTTCTTGTCGAACGACTCGGCCATCAGCCGCTGTGCGGCCTCCTCCTCCCACGTCGTGACGAACGTGGCGAGGTTGAGCCGGGCGTTGCCGTCGAGCATCAGCTCGTCGTGCACGATCTGGTAGGCGACGCCCGGGTCGAGCCCGGACTCCGGCAGCTCGAAGCGGGGGACCGTGATGGGCTCCGCCCCGAAGACGGGATTCGCGACGACCGGCCGTTCGCCGGGCTCGGACCGCTGAGGTGTGGGCATTCTCACGACCTTAAGGGAAGTCGGTGACATATCCGTGGGCCCGAAGCCACGGAAGGAGACGGTCCAACGCCTCCACCGTCCGGGCGCGGTTCCCGGCCCCGGTCGTGCAGGAGGACGACGCCCGATCACGCCGCGAGGCGACCCAGGAGTCGGCGCAGCTCCGGAAGCGCGTCCTTGATGCTCGTCGTGACTGTGAGGTCGGCGGGGTGGTCCTGGGCGATCTCGGTGCTGATCAGGACGTGGGTGCCGCCGGTGGAGGTGATCTCGAGCTCCTGGGCGGTCAGCTTCGCCCTCGTCGGCGGGAAGCCGTCGATGTCGCCGCCGAGCAGTTCCCTGGCCGGCCGCGTACTGGTGTTGACCGCGGCGATGTGGTCGTAGTGGTACTCGTGGGTGTCCACGTTCTTGTGCGCACCGGTCGCCAGGTCGAGCTCGAAGGTCAGGACGGCGAGATGGTGCTTCGCCGAGCAGACGATCGCGACCGAGTAGGCCGTGAAGCGGCGGATGCGGTCCTCGGAGTTCGGCCGGTGCCGGGCACCCGGTGCCGGTCCGGCGAAGACCAACGGGTCACCCGGACCGCGCTCGACGACACGGGCGTTCGGGAGGTGTACGGGACCGGCATGCAGGATCAGGTCCTCGCCGGTGAGCCCGAACCTCTCGAGCGCCTGTGTCATCGCCTTGCGCAGGTCGGCGTCGAGGGTGCGGTCGAGGTGCCGGCCGCTCGGCTTGGCGTCGGCGTGGCGAACCGCGAAACAGTGGGTGCGGTAGAGCGTGAACCCGCTGAGGAGCAGAACCAGGCCGACGCCCGCGAACGCGGCCGACCAGCCCGCCATGCCGACGGCGAGCTGGGCCCCCGCCAGGAGCAGGCCCAGTCCACCGAACTGCGCGTAGCGGATCGCGCGACGGCCCTGCTCCGGCGGCGGCGACGGTCGGAAGTACCGCCGGACCCACTCCTTGCGCTCGCCGCTGCCCGCCGGACCGAGCGTCCGGCGCCCGGGCGCCGGCGCCGGCCACGGCCCGGGCGCGACCCGCTCGAGGTGTTCGCGCCACGACGCGCCGAGCGCGGCCCGTCGGCGGGCGAAGGCACCCCGGACGCGCCGGAACCAGTGGTCGATTCGTCCATCGAAAGCGTTCACGTTCGTTCCCCCCGCGCCCGACCTCCGTGCACCGGGCGTGGGGAGGACTCGTTCCGCCCGCTCCCGGCGTTGCGGGGGAGCGAGCATGATCACTCCGCTGGAGTAGATCCGCAGCTCCGAAGGGGATACTGCGGACGAACGGGTGCACGAGCGTCACGCCGTCCGCTCTTGCGGACGCAGCGGTGGGCGGCCCACGACGTCCGGACGAGTGGTCCAGGTCGTCGACCGCCGGCCGGCAGGGGTCAGGGGCCGCCGACCGCGACCGCCAGTCCGGTGGATCCGCGGTCACCGCGGAAGAGCCGGCTGGACCCCACGACGAGCCGGCCGACCAGCCCGTACTTGCGGGCGACGGCGCGGCGGACCCGGCGGACGCCCTCGGCGTCGAGCAGCTCGGCGGTGCCGGGGACGGCCGGCCCGAGCGGCTTCCCGCGGCGGTCGCACTCGGCCACCTCGACGGCCCCGGACCGGCGGATCCGCGTGACCTTGCCGGACTTCGCGACCGTCCAGACGCCGAGCCGGCCGTCGTCCAGCCCGGCCGCCCAGACCGGCGTCGGGACGGGGGTGCCGTCTTTGCGGAAGGTCGTGAGCAGCAGGTACCGGGCCTCGGCGAGGCGCTGTGCCGAGGGACCGTGCGCGGGCTCGCTCACGCCGGCACGCTCGCCCGGTTCAGCTCCACCGGCACGCTCTCGTAGCCGCGCAGGAGCTTGGTGCGGCGGCGGACCGGGGTACCGGCCGGGCGCATGTCCGGGAAGCGGTCGACCAGGGCGCGCAGCGCCACCTCGCCCTCCATCCGCGCCAGCGCCGCGCCGAGGCAGAAGTGGATGCCCTGCGAGAACGCGAGGTGCTTGTGCGCCTCCTCGCGCGTGACGTCGAAGCGGTGCGGGTCCGGGAACACCGCGGGGTCGCGGTTGGCCCCGCCGAGGTGCGTGATCACGAAGGTGCCCCGCTTCACCGGGACGCCCCCGACCTCGGTGTCCCGCTCCGCGACGCGCCCGGTCCGCTGCACCGGCGACTCGAAGCGCAGCATCTCGTCGATGGCGACCGGCCATCGCTCCGGCTCGGCGTGCAGGAGTTCCAGCTGGTCGGGGTGGTCGAGCAGGAGTGCGGCCCCGCTGCCGATGAGGTTCACGGTGGTCTCGAAGCCGGCGGCGAGCAGCAGCATGGCGATGCTAGACAGCTCGTCCTCGGTGAGCGCGCCGCCCTCGTCGTGCGCGGTGACCAGGGCGGACAGGATGTCCTCGCCCGGCTCGCGGCGGATCCGCCCGAAGTGGCCGAGCATCCAGGTGTGCAGGGCGTCGATGTCGCGCTCCGAACGCCGGAAGTCGGCGTAGGAGAGCCCGGCGTCGAGCGAGATCGCGGCGCCCTCGCCCCACACCAGGAACTGCTCGCGCATCGACACCGGCGCGCCGAGCATCTCCGCGATCACGGTCGCGGGGAGCAGGGCGGCGAAGTCCTTCACGAGGTCCGCGCGATCGCCCTGGGCCGACGACCGGGCGGCCATCGCGTCGAGCAGCTCGACGGCGATCTCCTCGGCGCGCGAGCGCAGCGCCGCGACCTTCTTGGCGCTGAACGCCCTCGTCACGAGCTTGCGGTAGCGGGTGTGGTCCGGCGGATCGGAGGCCAGCATGGACGGCGGCTGGGCCGGACCGAGGGCCCAGGACCCGCCGAGCGCCAGCGCGGCCCTGACCACGCCGGGCAGGTTCTCGGGCATGCGGCCGCCGACGCCGAAGTCCGGACTGCGCAGGACCTGGGTGCAGACCTCGTGATCCACGGTCGCGTGCAGCATGCCGGTGTCGACGAGCCTCCCGCGGGAGCGCAGCTCGTCGTAGAAGGGGTACGGGTTCGCGACGACCTCGGGATCGGTCATCAGCCGCGCGCCCAGTTCCCCGGCCCGCACCTGGCGGCGGACCATGCGTCGCATCATCCCGTGCCGGATCCCCCACCGGACCACCCGGCGCACGCCCCGTGACCCCGCCATACTGACCTCCTCGCCGTCGTCCCCGGTTCAACTTACCGCCGGTAACCAGTGCTGCCCAGGACCGCGGCTCAGGGGATCCTCAGCGCCCGTTCCCGCCCCGCCCGCTGGTGCCGGTGCTCGCTCCGCCCGCTCCGCTCGGTGCCGGTGCTCGCTCCGCCCGCTCCGCTCGGTGCCGGTGCTCGCTCCGCCCGCTCCGCTCGGTGCCGGTGCTCGCTCCGCCCGCTCCGCTCGGTGCGTCTGCTAGATGTGGTGGGGTGTCCCGCCTGCTCGCCGTCAGCGACCTGCACGTGCGTCATCCCGAGAACCGTGAGATCGCGGAGGGGCTGGCCGGGGACCCGGGGGACTGGCTGATCGTCGCCGGGGACGTCGCGGAACGGGTCGAGGACACCGTCGCCACCCTGGCCGACCTGGCCGCGCGGTTCGCCCGGGTGATCTGGGTGCCCGGCAACCACGAGCTGTGGACGCGCACGAAGGACCCCGTGGACCTGCGCGGCGAGCACCGCTACCGGCACCTGGTGGAGCGGTGCCGGGAGCTCGGCGTGGTCACGCCCGAGGACCCCTTCCCGGTGTGGGAGGCCGACGGCGGCCCGGTGGTCGTCGCCCCGTTGTTCCTGCTCTACGACTACTCGTTCCTGCCCGCCGGGGCGACGACGGGCGAGGAGGGCCTGGCCGCGGCCTACCGGGCGGGCGTGGTCTGCACGGACGAGCACCTGTTGTACCCGGAGCCGCACCCGTCGCGGGAGGCGTGGTGCGCCGCCCGGATCGCGGAGACCCGCCGCCGGCTCGACGCGCTCGACCCGGACCTGCCGACGGTTTTGGTCAACCACTGGCCGCTGACCCGGCTGCCCACCGAGGTCCTGCGCTATCCCGAGTTCGCGCTGTGGTGCGGCACCACGGCGACGGCGGACTGGCACGTCCGCTACCGCGCCCGGGCCGTCGTCTACGGGCACCTGCACATCCCGCGGGTGCTCTACGAGGACGGCGTCCGCTTCGTGGAGGCCTCGCTCGGCTACCCGCGGGAGTGGCGGCCACGGGAGGAGCGGCACGGCCACCCCGCCGACGTCCTGCCCCGCCAGGTGCTGCCCGTCCCCGCCGAGGACTTCGGCGTCCGCCGCTGAGAACACGGGAACGGCACCCCCGCCTGTGCGAGGGTGCCGTCCGCGTGGTCGCTCAGCGCCGGCGGCCGTAGCGCCGGGTGAACTTCTCGACCTGGCCCGCCGAGTCCAGGACCCGGGCCGCGCCCGTCCAGAACGGGTGCGAGTAGGAGCTCATGTCGACGCGGACGAGTGGGTAGGTCCGCCCGTCGGTCCACTCGATCGTCTCCCGCGAGGTCGTGGTCGACCGGGTGAGGAATGCGTCGCCCGTGCTCCGGTCCTGGTACACGACCGGCTCGTACGTGGGGTGGATGTTCGGTCGCACGGTGTCCTCCTCGGGCTGTCCTGCTATGTTCACTGATGATAACGGTTGTCGTTTGCAGGAGATTCCCATGGATCGCACCGGGTTCGTCGCCGTCCGCTGCACCGCCTGCGCCGCCCACCCGGCGCTCGACGACACGCTCCGCGAAGCGGTGCGGGGGAGCAGGGGCGGGATCCTGGTCCGGTCGCGGTGCGTGCTCGGGGCGGGGTGCGGGGGCGGGTTCGTCGTCGTCCAGCCGTGCGACGACGCACAGCGCGCCACCCACCCGGCCCTGCGGATCGGGCCGGTGCGCACCACGGCCGACGTCGCCGCCGTCGGCAACTGGCTGGGTGCCGGGCGCCTCGACCCGCGGGAGCTCCCGGCTCACCTGATCGGGCTGCCCGCGGCGTCGGTGAACTGACCCGATCACAGACGCCGCACAGGCGACGGACAGGGACGCGACAGAGCGCCGACGGACCCTCGTGGGAACAGCTCGACGACCGCGAGGAGACCCCCGTGAGCACCGCGACCCCGGTCCGCCCTCCGCGCCCCCCGCGCGCGCCCGACCCCGGGCGGCACCGCGCCGAGAGATCCCAGGGGGGCGCTCCGCCCGGCGCCCCCCGGCTCCGACGGCTGGTGCGCGGTCCGGAGGGCGAGCCCCGCTGGTCCCGTCCGGCGCTGCTCGTCCTGCTGGCCGGCACCGCCGTGCTGTACCTGTGGCACCTGTCCGCCTCCGAGTGGGCCAACGACTTCTACGCGGCCGCCGTCCAGGCCGGCACGCAGTCCTGGAAGGCCTGGCTGTTCGGGTCACTCGACTCCGGCAACGCGATCACGGTCGACAAGCCGCCCGCCGCGCTGTGGGTCATGACGCTCGCGGCGCGGATCTTCGGCTTCTCGTCGTGGAGCCTGCTGGTGCCGCAGGCGCTGATGGGCGTCGCGTCCGTCGGGCTGCTGCACGCGGCGGTGAAGCGGTGGGCCGGGCCGGCCGCGGGCCTGCTGGCGGGGGCGGCGCTGGCCCTCACCCCCGCCGCGGTGCTGATGTTCCGCTTCGACAACCCGGACGCGCTGCTGGTCCTGCTCCTGGTGACGGCCGCCTGGGCGGTCACGCGGGCCGTCGACGCCGCGTCGGTGAGGGCGTCGAGCTGGTGGCTGGCGGCGGCGGGATCGGCGGTCGGGTTCGCCTTCCTGACGAAGATGGGCCAGGCGCTGCTCGTCGTCCCCGCCCTCGGCTGCGTGTACCTGGTCGCCGGGGCGCCGCGGCTGCGGACCCGCATCGTGCAGCTGGTCGGGGCGCTCACCGCGATGGTGATCTCGGCAGGCTGGTTCGTCGCGCTCGTCGAGCTGTGGCCGGCGGACAGCCGTCCCTACATCGGCGGGTCCACCACGAACTCGCTGCTGGAGCTCGCACTCGGCTACAACGGGCTGGGCCGCCTGCTCGGCGGCAGCGGCAACGGCGGCGGTGGCGCCGCCGGGAACACCGGCTTCGGCGGGGAGGCCGGCATCACCCGGCTGTTCACCGGCGAGATCGCCCACGAGGTCTCCTGGCTGCTGCCCGCGGCGCTGATCCTCCTGGTCGCGGGCCTGTGGGTGACCCGCCGGTCGCCGCGGACCGACCGCACCCGCGCCGGCCTGCTGCTCTGGGGCGGCTGGACACTGGTCACCGGCCTGGTCCTCAGCTTCATGAGCGGCACGATGCACCCGTACTACACGGTGGCGCTGGCCCCGGGGATCGCCGGCGTGCTGGCGGTCGGGGCGCGGGCGCTGTGGCAGCGCCGCGCCTCGATCCGGGCGCGGGCGACGCTCGCCCTCGCGGTCGCCGCCACCGGCGCCTGGTCCTTCGCGTTGCTGGCCGCGAGCGCGGAGGGCTTCACCTGGCTGCGCTGGCCGGTCGTGGTGCTCGCCCTGGTCGGGGTGGTCACCCTGGTGGCGGGGGGCCGGTGGCGGCGCCTGCTGCTGGTCGGGGTCACCGCGGCCGTGCTCTCCGGCCTCGCCGGCACGAGCGCCTACGCCGTCGCGACGGCGTCGGTCGCCCACACCGGCAGCATCCCCTCGGTCGGGACCACCTCGAGCTCGTTCGGCTCCTCGGGCACCGGCGGTGGCCTCGGCGGCCCGGGCGGCGGCATGCCGCCGGGGGCGGCGCCGGGCACCGACGGGGTACGGGGCGCTCCGACCGGGCTGCCCGACGGCGGTCAGGACGGTCAGGGCGGGCCCGGTGGCCGCACGGGCGGCATGGGCGGCGGGACGAGCGTCGAGCTGAGCGCGCTGCTCGCGTCGACCGACTCGACCTGGTCGGCGGCGGTGTCGACCTCGCAGACCGCGGCCTCGCTGGAGCTGGCGTCGGGCACCGCGGTGATGTCGACCGGCGGCTGGGGCGGCTCCGACCCGGCGGTCACGCCGGCGCAGTTCCAGCAGTACGTCGCCGAGGGGAAGATCCACTACTACGTCGCCGGCGGCCAGGGCGGCGGGCCCGGCGGCGACTCGGACTCCAGCAGCAGCGAGATCGCGGCCTGGGTGGCGGAGAAGTTCACGGCCACCACGATCGGCGGTCAGACCGTCTACGACCTCACCACCGGCTGAACACCCGCGCCCGGCACCCCCGGCCTCCTCGCGACCCGGGGGTGCCGACGCGTCAAGCCCCCGTCCGCGTGCGTCTCCCCACCGGACGTCGCCTGTTCGCAGGATGGGCACCCACGGATCCGGGCACGCAAGATCTGGATCGGTACACGGACGTCGGACCGAGGGGAGCCCGCGAGTGGTGGTCACCACCGCCCGGACGCGCACGCGTCGGCCGGGCCCGCGCGGCGGCCGGCTCCGCGCGCTGGTTCGCGAGTCCCGCTCCTGGCCGACGCTGCTGATGATCGGGCTGTGCCTGCTCGCGGGCATCCCGCTGACCATCGCGCTGACCCCGGATCAGGAGCTGACGATCCTCGGCCAGCACATCTCCGTCGGCGCGCGCACGCCCGACCTCTCGCTGGAGGGCCCTGCCCGGCTCGTCCAGATCGGCAACACCGAGCTCGACATCCCGCGGCTGCAGGTCGTCGGGCCGCTGCGGCCACAGCTCGAGATGGGCCCGGTGCAGCGCAACGAGGACGCCGCGAAGGTGTTCGACCCCGACACGACCGCCGAGGCGACCGCCCGGGCGGTCGACCAGCTGCGGACCGGGTTCGTGAACTGGTACCTGCTCGCCACGCTCGGGGTGGTGGGTACGGCCCTCGCCGCCGCCGCGCTGGTCGGGTGTGCGCGGGTGCTCGGCATCCTGCGGCAGGCGAAGACGCGCGAGCACGTCACCGTGGCCGACGTCTGGCACCGCTGCTCCGGCATGATCGGCCGGATGGCGCTGCTCGCCGTCACGGTGTCGCTCGTGGCCTGGGGTGCGTGCGGAGCGCTCGCCTACAGCGGCACCATGCGCGGCCTGGCCCAGGTCGGTTCGCTCTCCGACCTGGTCGGCGGTGCGCGCGTCACGCCGGCGCCGGTCGGTCCACCCGTCTTCGGCTATGCGGGGGCAGTGATCGGCGACTCCCGCGCCGCCCGGGTCGGCGGCCCACCGGTGGCGGAGCCGGAGGGCGACGACGTCGCGTGCGAGCGGAGCGCGGACTCCCTCGCCGCCGAGCTGAGCACCATGGTCCCCGGCCGGGTCCGCAACCTGGCGTGCCCGAGCGCGACCGTGGCGGAGGGCCTGCGCGGGCCCCAGCAACGCGGCGACGTCCAGGTCCCGGCGCAGCTCGCGCTGCTCAAGCAGATGCAGGACCTGGAGTTCGTGGTGGTCGCGATCGGGCCCAACGACGTGGGCTGGTCGGATCTGATCACCTACTGCTACGGCGTCGGGACCTGCGACGACAACCTCACCCGGGGCGAGTTCGACTACCGGATGGCCGCGTTCGACCGCGACTACGCCGCGCTGCTGCAGGACCTCGCCACGCTGCCGGGGGCCCCGCAGGTGATCGTCATGACCTCCTACGACGCCTTTCCCGGGGACACCGATCCGGCCTGCCCCGACGCCCGCGGCCCGGTCCACGCGGTCGGCCTCACCCAGGACAAGATCGACCTGCTCACCGGCCGCAACGACGAGCTCAACGCCGTGCTGCGGGCGGGCGCCGAGAAGTACGGGTTCGCCGTGGCGGAGCCCGCCCTGACCCTGCTGTGCAGCGCCGGGGCCGACGGGCTCGGGCCGGACCTGCAGGGTCTGGCCGACCCGTTCGCCTTCCACCCGACGGCCGTCGGGTCGCTGCGGCTCGCCGCGACCGTGGCCCGCGCCGTCGGCCCGTTCGACGGCTGAACCCACCACCGGGGGAGCGGGCGCCCGGACCTGGAACGATGGTGGTATGGCCTTGCCGATCGACCTGTCCCCGGAGGACCACGCGCGCCCCGGCGCCGTCACCGACCCCCGCGAGGTGCTGCGCCTCGGCGGGACACCGCTGCCGCTGACCGTCCCGGCGCGGCTCTACGTCTGCGGCATCACCCCGTACGACGTCACGCACCTCGGGCACGCGGCGGCCTTCGTCTGGGCCGACACCGCGGCGCGGGTGATGCGGATGAGCGGGGTCGAGACCGTGGTGACCCGCAACGTCACGGACGTCGACGACGTCCTCACCCGCGTCGCCGCCGAGCGCGGCCGGGCGTTCGACGAGTTCGGCCTGACCCAGGAGTACTACGTCGAGCGGGACATGGCCGCCCTGCACGTGCGCCCGCCGACGCACTCGCCGCACGCGCGCCACCACGTCGCGCACGTGGTCCGGCTGGCGATCGCGCTGCTCGCGGCCGACGCGGCCTACGAGCGCGACGGCTTCGTCTACTTCCGCGGCGCCGCCGTCGTCGCCGGCCGGGACCGCGAGGAGTCGCTGGCGCTGCTGGCCGAGAACGGCGACGACCCCCGGGACCCGCACCGCGACGACCCCTTCGACGTCGCCGTGTGGCGACCGTCCGGCGACGGTGACCCGGCGTGGCCGAGCCCGTGGGGTCCCGGCCGGCCGGGCTGGCACGCCGAGTGTGCGGCGATGGCGCTGGCCACCCTCGGCGGGGTCGTCGACGTCCTGGCCGGCGGGGCGGATCTCGCCTTCCCGCACCACGCCTACCAGGTCGCGATGGCCGCCGCCGCCACCGGGAGCGCCCCCTTCGCCCGCCGGGAGCTGCGGGCCGGAACGGTCGGGATCGACGGCGCCAAGATGGCCAAGTCGGCCGGCAACCTGGTGCTGGTCCACGACCTCCTGCGCGAGGCACCGGGGCCGGCGGTGCGGCTCATGCTGCTCGACCGCGCGTGGGCGCAGCCGTGGGACTACCGCCCGGAGGCGCTCGACGACGCGGCCGCGCTCCTGGAGCGGCTCTACGTCGCGGCGGGTCGCCGGGGCGGCTCGCCCGGGGCCGTCGGGGAGGTCCGTGCGGCGCTGCTCGCCGATCTCGACGTCCCGCGGGCGTTGCGGATCGCGGTCGACGCCGGCGGCGATGCGGCCCGGCAGGTCCTGCGCACACTGGCCCTGCAGTAGCTACTTCTTCAGGTCGAAGTAGCTAGCGACCAAGCGACATCCCGCTCCAGCACCTGGCGTTCCTGGTGCCCGAGGAGGACTTCGACGCGATCGTCGGCCGGATCCGCGCCGCCGGTCTCGACCACTTCGCCGACCCGCGCAGGACGCAGCCCGGCATCAACCACAACCACGGCGGCCGCGGCGTCTACTCCTCGACCCCGCCGGCACGGGATGGAGGTGCTGACGGCGCCGTACGACACCCACGCCTGAGAACGACGGAGGCCCCCGGTCTGCGGGGGCCTTCCCGAACGGCCGGATCGTCTCCCGCCGTCACCAAGGTATAGCGCACCGGGGGGCTTGCGGCAAGACCCGGGGAGTGCCGCAGAATCGCCGTCCGACGCCGCGACCTGCGGAAACGCCGGAGGCGGGCGGGCGACGACCTCGGGGGGTCCATGTTCGACGTGATCATCGTGGGTGGCGGGCCGACCGGCATGATGCTGGCGGCGGAGCTGCGCCTGCACGACGCGCACGTGCTCGTGCTGGAGAAGGAGGAGGAGCCGCCGCAGTTCGTCCGCGCGCTCGGGCTGCACGTGCGCAGCATCGAGGTGATGGATCAGCGCGGGCTGCTGGAGCGGTTCCTGGCGCAGGGGAAGAAGATCGAGGTCGGCGGGTTCTTCGCCGGCATCCCGACGCCGTGGCCGCGGCTGGACTCCGCGCACGGCTACGTCCTCGGGATCCCGCAGACGGTCACCGACCGGTTGCTGGGGGAGCACGCCGCCGAGGTCGGCGCCGAGATCTGTCGCGGCACCGAGGTCGTCGATCTGGAGCAGGACGCCGACGGGGTGACCGTCGGGCTCGCCGACGGCACCACTCTGCGCGCCCGCCATCTCGTCGGCTGCGACGGCGGCCGCAGCACCGTGCGCCGGCTGCTCGGCATAGGCTTCCCGGGCGAGCCCTCGACCGTCGAGACGCTGCTGGGCGAGATGGAGGTGACCGCGCCGCCGGAGACGGTGGCCACGGTGGTGGCGAAGGTCCGGGAGACCGAGAAGCGGTTCGGCCTCGGCCCGGTCGGGGACGGGCGGTACCGCGTCGTCGTGCCCGCGGACGGGATGACCGGGGACCGCGCCGTCCGGCCGACCCTCGAGGACTTCCGCCGGCAACTGCAGGCGTTCGCGGGCACCGACTTCGGCGTGCACTCGCCGCGCTGGCTGTCCCGCTTCGGCAACGCCACCCGGCAGGCCGAGCGCTACCGGGAGGGCCGCGCGTTCCTGGCCGGCGACGCGGCGCACGTCCACCCGCCCACGGGCGGGCAGGGCCTCAACCTCGGCATCCAGGACGCGTTCAACCTCGGCTGGAAGCTCGCCGCCGCAGTCGCGGGGTGGGCACCGGAGGGCTTGCTGGACAGCTACGGGGCGGAGCGGCACCCGGTGGCCGCGGACGTGCTGGACAACACCCGCGCGCAGATGGAGCTGATGTCGACCGCTCCCGGGCCCCGGGCCGTGCGGCGGCTGGTGGCGGAGCTGATGGAGTTCGAGGAGGTGAACCGCCACCTGATCGAGAAGATCACGGCGATCGGCATCCGGTACGACCTCGGCGAGGGGCCCGACCTGGTCGGGCGCCGCCTGCGGGACCTGTCGCTCGAGAAGGGCCGCCTCTACGAACTGATGCGCGACGGCCGCGGCCTGCTGCTCGACCGGACCGGCCTGCTGTCGGTCGCCGGGTGGGCGGACCGGGTGGACCACGTCGTCGACGTCGGCGACGAACCGGACGCCCCGGCCGTCCTGGTGCGACCGGACGGCCACGTGGCCTGGGTGGGGGAGGACCAGGAGGAGCTGCACGACCGGCTGGCCCGGTGGTTCGGCGCGCCCCGAGATTCCGGGAACCGTCCCGGGTCCTGAGAACGCCGACGGCCCCCTGTTTCCAGGGGGCCGTCTCGGGTGGTGGGCGATACTGGGATTGAACCAGTGACCTCTTCCGTGTCAATGCTGATTCAGTGGGCGACTGGATAGGCTTTGGTCGCGTCGGTACAGGTCAGCGGCCCGGCGCATTGGGGCTTATCACGTCCAGTGCCGGTGGCGCGTGCCTCCGTTGATGACTTCCGGTTGACGTACTGACCGCTCACAGATGGCAGACGCTGGCTCCGGTGTCGGGCGTCTTCCTACTCTGCTCCCCGCTCCTCTATGGGAGGGTTCCATGGGTTGGTGCCGTCCCCGGCCGGAGTCGACTAACGTGCTCGGATGAACGCGGGAGCTCGCCGGAGCGGGCTGAGAGGGCGGTTATCGGCCGCCGACCGCAGGAACCTGTCCGGGTAATTCCGGCGTAGGGAGGCGAATGGTGGAGCGGACTGTGGGCGTTACCCCGCCGCGGGTGTTGACGATCGCGGGCACCGACTCCGGCGGGGGCGCCGGCGTGGCTGCGGATCTGCGCACATGGGCTGCGTGCGGAGTTCACGGGTGCGTCGCCGTGACCGCAGTGACCGTCCAGAACTCGGTCGGTGTGTCCGATGTCCACCTCATCCCTGCGCGAGCTGTCGCCGCGCAGATTCAGGCGGTCGTCGACGATATCGGCCTCGACGCCGCGAAGACCGGGATGCTCGCGACGGTCGCGATCATCGACGCGGTGTGCGACGCCTGTGACCAGGCCGCTATCGGCTCAAGCGGTGACATTCCGTTCGTCGTCGATCCGGTCGCGGCGGCCTCGACTGGGGCGTCGCTCCTGACCGACGATGCGCTCGACGTGGTACGGAGGAAGCTGTTCCCCCGTGCCACTCTGGTCACCCCGAACCTCGACGAGGTGCGACTACTGGTTGGCGTCGACGTGCGCGACCGCACCGCTCAGTACGAGGCCGCCCGCCGCTTGCACGCGCTCGGTCCGGCTCATGTGCTGGTCAAGGGCGGGCATCTGCACGAGGACACCGACCAGTGCGTGGATCTCCTGTATGACGGCGCGGAGTTCGTCGAATTGCCGGGCCCGCGGTTCGACACGCACCACACCCACGGCAGCGGCGAGACGTTCGGCGCGGTCATCACCGCCGGGCTCGCGCATGGCCTCAGCATCCTCGACGCCGTGCAGGTGGGCAAGCGGTTCATCATCGACGCTGTCCGCCACTCGTATCCGCTCGGGAAGGGAAACGGCCCGGTGTCGCCGCTGTGGGCGACGTCGAGCTGGTGGGGGACTCGTCCGGGTGTCCGGAACTACGACGTCACGGCTGGCATGACGGGACCGGACGCGGGACGGACGGCATGAGTGAGCTTCCCGATGACGGACTACCGATTGTGGAACGAGATGTTGTGCGGCTCATCGTCCTCGACGCCGGGTCACGGATCCTCCTGCTGGCGACGCGCGACGCTACTGAGGCGACTGGGGAGGTGGTCTGGCAGGTCCCCGGCGGTGGCATCGAGTTCGGCGAGAGCTGGGCTGACGCTGCGGTTCGTGAGTTGCGAGAGGAGACCGACCTACGCATTTCTGGGTCCCAGCTCCGAAAGCCATGTTGGCGGCGGACCGCGACCTACCGCTATCGAGGTGCGCGACGTCTCCAACATGAACGAATTGCCACCGTGCAACTGACCCAGCACGAGCCGGACGTGACCTCGCGCGGCGGGGACGACGACGAGAAGACCGACTGCATCGGTGCTCGCTGGTGGCTTCCCTCGGAGATTGTGAGCAGCACGAGCCGGTTCTATCCCGGCAGCCTGCCCAGCTTGTTGCCTGAAGTGCTTGCCGGTACGCCGATCGACGAGCCGTTCGAAATCTGGTCGTAGGCAGGAGAGCAGCCCCCTCGGGGCCCTTCTCGTCCTGCTCGGCACGGACGGATGGATCGAGGAAGAGTGGTGATCCACATCGGCGTGGGTTCTTCCACGTCACGGGCGCCCTCGTGCTGGTCTCCTCGCGGCGCGGGTTCCACCCTGCCGGGGCGAGGGGTGGGCTGCAAGGCACGCTGTCCCGCCTTGTGGCCCACCCCTCGGTCCGGCAGCCGTCTCGGCGCGCCGTGAGGAGGGCAGCACGTTCCCTGGTCTCCGAGCGGTGTCGGGTGTGGGCGGAGCCCGCGATTGACCTGAACCCGAGTCGAGGGGCGACTATGCGCTTCGTGGACTTCGATGTTGATGAGTTCCTGCAGGCGCCGCTGACGGCCCGTGTTGCGACGTCTGGTCCGACGGTGCGCCCCACCTGGTTCTTGTGGGAGGACGGCGCGTTCTGGATCCTGACCGGCCCATGGTCGCGTCTGCCTGGCCACGTCGAGGCTGATCCTCGTGTCGCGCTGACGATCGACGTCTGTGATGTGTCGTCCGGGTTGGTGCGGCAGGTGATCGCAAGGGGCCGCGGGGTGCTCATGCCCTTCGACGTGGCGCGGGGGCGTCGGAAGCTCGTCCGGTACCTCGGCGCTGACGAGATGCGCTGGGACTCGCGGTTCCGGGACTACCTCGCTGGTGAGCCGGGGGCCAGGGGCACGGTGTGGTTGCAGGTGCGCCCGGAGCGCATGACGGCTGCTGACCTGAGCTACCGAGTCGCTGATGAGCAAGAGCCCGACCCGGAAGACAGGGCCGGGTAGCTGGTGCCGCCGGCCGCGCGCGGGCCGGAGGCAGGAGCGAGCGAGCCGAGCGGGGCCGGCGTGGCCGGCCCGCGCCGCCGGAGGCGGCGCCTTGATCCATAAGAGGTAGATCCGGCAGCGCGACCAGCGCGGCCCGCCTTCGGCTCGGCCCGACCCGTAGCGGGGCTGGCGTCGTCCGTCGAATCTGAAATTGCGAGTGAGTCAAGCTTGTCGGCTGTAACTTGGCACTATGGCTACCGATATCCCGCATCTCGATCGATCTCGGGTGGAAGGTTTGGAACTTCGGCGCTTGAGTACGACAAGTTTCGTCCCCACTATCCCAGTGAGCTGTTCGACAAGTTCGAGGCGCTCGGCCCTGTTCACGTTCTCGATATCGGTTGCGGGACTGGTCGTGTCGCACTCCCCCTCATTGATCGCGGAATGAACGTTCTAGCTAGGCTAGGGCTAGGCTTGGAGCCGGACGCTCGCATGGCGGACGTTGCCCGATCCCGTGGAGTTCCGGTTGAAATCGGCACGTTTGAGCGCTGGGATGACGCTGGTCGGCGCTTCGACCTCATCACCTGTGGGGCCGCCTGGCATTGGATCGAGCCTGAGGAGGGCGCCGACAAGGCTGCCCACATCCTCAGGTCTGGTGGAACACTCGCCCGCTTCATAAATTTCCGACTGTTGGATGATCATGCGCTGGCATCGTTCGATGCCGTCTACTCCTCGTATGCCCCTGAGGTGACAACAGACGGGCGTCCTCCCTCGTATCTCGATGCGGACGACCCGGTCTCTACCAGCACCTCATCTTCTGGCACTCGATCTCACGTTCTACGCAGTATTCGGGAGTTCTCAACCGATGAGTGGCTTGGCATGATCGCAACCCTCAGTGATCACATCGCGCTCGGGTCGGAGCGACTGGGCGCGCTTCTGATGGTGTTGCGCGATCTCACCGACAACGATTTCGATGGCCGGCTTCGCGTCACGTCCTGCACACACGTTGTGCTGCCACGCGCCTTCGAAGAACCTGTAGCTCTGGTGCTCTATCTGCATTTCGAATCGGTGCTGACGTCGTTGGATAGTCCGGCGATGGCGTGGGCTGCCGAGTTACTACTCTTGACCTGTGCGTATTGTTCGGTGGGCCGAGTCGACAGCCCGTGATCGCTTGGCGGAGGCGTTGCCGCGTCGGTGGTCGCATGTGCAGGCGGTGGCTCGTCGCGCTGAGCAGCTCTCGGAGGCGCTCGGTGAGGATGGGGAGCTGCTGCACGCTGCTGCGTGGCTTCACGATGTCGGCTATGCCCCGGAGCTGGCGAGGACCGGGTTTCATCCGCTCGATGGGGCTCGGTACCTCGTGAACACGGACGTCCCGGAGCGGCTGGTCGGCCTGGTCGCGATGCACTCGTCGGCGGCTGCGGAGGCGGAGCTGTTTGGGGTGGCGGATCAGCTGGCGGAGTTCTCCGATGAGCGGACGCTGACGCGGGATCTGTTGTGGTGGTGCGACATGACCACCGGCCCGGACGGGCAGTGCATGTCCTTCGAGGAACGGATGGACGAGGTGCGGGCTCGGTACGGCCCGGACCACTACGTCACGCAGGCCCTGGACCGGGGCATGGCTGAGCGGGTGGGTGCGGTCGAGCGGGCGGAGGCGTGGATCGCCTCGGTGGGGCTGGCCGGTCAGGTGTAGAAGGGCTCTGCCCGTTCCTGGAGTCCGTGGTCGATGCGGAGCCGGATGGAGGGGTGGATGTCCAGCTCGTCGAGCTGGGCGGGGTCGACCCACCGGACCTCGGAGGACTCGTCGCTCGTGCGCGGCTCGCCGGCCACGGGGCGGGCGCGGAAGCAGATGGAGAACTCCTGGCGGACCTCGCCGTCGTCGTAGGCCATGACGTGGTGGGGGTTGGAGTAGATGCCGATCAGGCCGGTGACCTCGACGGTGATGCCGGTTTCCTCGATGGTCTCGCGGATCACTGCTTCGGTCATGGTCTCGCCGAGCTCGTGGCGGCCGCCGGGGATAGCATGCTTGTCGTTGTCGGTGCGGCGGATCATGAGCAGCCGCCCGGCGTCGTCGCGGACGAGCGCGGACAGGGCGATGACGATGCTGTTGGGCTTGGGTGCGTCGGGGTCGTCGAGGTAGTCGGTCCGGGTCACGGACTCAATGGTTCACCATGTGGCGGGCTTCGACAGCTTCCAGACGTCGACGAAGCTGGTGGCGTAGGTGTCGAACAGGTCGCCGGCGCCGAGTTTGCGCAGGTGCAGGGCGGGGGCGTGGGCTCCGGGGACGCCGTAGACGTGGGCGTTCACGATCATCTGCTCGTCGAAGCGGAAGATCGAGTTGTAGAGCGTGGTCTTGTGGAAGCGGAACTCGATGCCGGGGGTGCCGAGCAGGGGCTTGTAGGCGGCGAGGCCGTAGCGGATGCGGGCGGCGAGGACGCCCTTGCCGAGCTGTTCTTCCTCGCTGCGCATGGTCACCGCGCGGCTGGCGGGGTCGCCGAAGTTGATCCGGATGGTGACGCCGGCGGCGGCCTTCTCCGACAGGGTGCGGATGAAGTTGGGGCGCTCGACGAGGAACTGGCCGGCGTGCACGAGGACGTCTATGCGGTCGCGGGCCTCGGCGAGCAGGTGGTCCCACAGGTCGAGCGGGACGGCGTTGCGGTGCGGGTAGGCCCCGACGATCTCGGACGCGGCGATGCTGGCCTGACGCTCGGGCGGCAGCGCAGCGGGCCACAGGTACGACTCCGGCTGCGCGAGCACGGCGGCTAAGGCGTTGCGGTGCTTGGGGTACGGCGTGCGATCCTGTGTCATCCACCGCTCGACCGTCTTGGGGTCGACGCCGATCTTCTCGGCCGCGTCGGCGGTGCTGAGGCCGGCGCTGAGCAGTGCGTCGCGGAGCCGTTCGTTCGCCACTGCCACTCCCGAGGGGACGACTTCAGGGACGACTTAATCGTCCCTTAGACGTCCTGAGTTGTCCAGCTGTGTGGTGAAGCCGTCCGCCTGATCTGCGGAGAGTGAGTAGCCGACGGACACCGGGTCGGCCGGGTCCGCGGACCTCACGGAGTCACCTGTGATGCAGGGCAACACGTACGCCACCTACAACAAGTTCCCCAGCTCGATGGAGCAGCTGATGCCCTTTGGGGCGTGGCTCGTGTCGGGTGTCGAGCCGATCAAGGACTTCGATGCGTCCGGGCGCGGTCCGGACGAGTTCGTGCAGGCACGGGACAAGGACACCGGGCTCCCGCTGTGGACGGTCACGGTGCAATCCGGGGACCTGGAGAACGCCCCGGCCTGGCTGCACCGGCTGAAGGTCAAGGTCGTCGCCGAGCGCCAGCCGGAACTGCCGCCGGTCATGCCCGGCACCCCGTTCCGGCCGGTCTACCTGGAGGGGCTGGTCGTCGTCCCGTACATGGACGATAAGGCGTGCACACCGGCTGAGCCGGGGCGCCGGCACCGGTGCCGGGCCAAGGTCGCGTACTCGGTGCGGGCCTCGGGCATCCGGGCGCCGAAGACCAACGAGCGTCCGGCGCCGAGCCAGGAGAACGCGGCATGAACGCTCCGTCCTCGACCGCGCTGACCGTGATCCCCGTTCCCGTCCTCGTCGACCGCGCCCTCGACCGGCTCTGGCGGGCCAAGACCGCGGCGTTCCGGATGCCCTACGCCACCGACGCCCAGTCCGCGGCCCGCGCTCGCACCATCGCCGAGCTGTATAGCCGTGAGCGGCGTTGGTGGGAGGTGCTGTCGCGGCACGCCTCCTCGGATGTCCTGTCGGCCTACCGGCTGGCGGTGATCGAGGCGTCGGCCAAGGCCCGCGGGGACGCGATCTTCTGGAACGACACCGCCGCCTACTGGGCCGCCCGCGCCAACGGCGCCACCGCGGCTGAGGCGGACACAGCCAGGTGGTCGGCATGAGTACCGATCGTGTCCTGGCCCGCGTGCGGCAGGTCGTCGGCACCGCCGGGCTGGAGCGCCTCGGCCCCGGCGGTACCCGCTCGACGCTGCGGGCGCTGTTGTTCGGCGGCGCCGGCGTTCCCGTCTGGCATCAGGCCGCCGCGTGCCGGGATCTCGGCTCGGAGGCGTTCTTCGTTGACTCCGGCCCGGACGCGAACCTGCGGGTGCAGGCGGCCAAGCGGGTTTGCCGGGGCTGTCCGGTCCGCACGGCCTGTCTGGCCGACGTCATGGCCTGGGAGCGGCCCTCGCGCCGCTACGGCGTCGTCGGTGGGCTGTCCCCGGTCGAGCGGCAGCGGCTGCACCTGCGGATGCGGGAGGCCTGATGCGCCGCACCCGCCCCCGCCGGGCCCCGGAGCGCTGCGGTCTGTGTGACCGGCAGATCGCCCGGCGCACCGCCACCCACCGCCACCACTGCTGTGCCCGACTGACCGCCGGTCTCGTCCCGGCGAGGAGGTGCCTCTGATGTCCCGTCGCATGATCGTTCGCCCGAGCGACACCCGGAACAACCGGGCCGAGCCGTTCGAGGTCTTCACCCGTCCCCAGCGCTCCCTCCCGGCCCGGATCGCCGGGCTCGTGCTGCGGCTGCGCGCCGAGATCACCACCGCCGCCGTCGTGCTGATCGTCTGGCTCTGGCTCGCCGGCCTGGTCGACGACTGGCCGGTCACCGCGACGTTCGGGGAGCTGATCACCGGCCCACCCGAAACGCCGGACACTGGGCCGGCCACCGTCGGCGGGCTGGTGCTCTCCGGGCTCGTGGTCGCTCTGGTCGTCGGGGTCCTGTTCGTGGTGCCGCGCTCGCGTCGGTTCGTGGTCCGTCGCGGGTGGGCGGTGATGTCGCGGCACCGGCTGCGGGCGGTGTTCGTCGAGCGCCGGGTCATGAACTACACCGGGAACCTGCCGGTCATTGTGTGGGCGCGCCCCACTGCCGTGGGTGAGCGGGTGTGGCTGGTTCTGCGGGCGGGGATCGAGCTGGGCGACGTCGAGCGCAACCTCGACTACATCGCGTCGGGCTGCTGGGGAAGGGCTGCCCGGGCGGAGGCGCGCCGCTCGATGACGGCGCTGGTGGTCGTCGATGTCGTGCGCCGCGACCCGCTGTCCACCGGCCCGGCCGTGGTCTCGCCGATCCCGCATGTGGTCCCTGCGCCGGTGCCCGTCCTGGAAGGGGCCTGAACCATGAGCGTCCTGTCCCGCTTCACCCCACGCCCTGCGCCGACTCCGGGCAGGCTGTCGATGTTCGATCCGGTCGCGCTGGGCATCGACGAGAACACCACCCCGGTGCGGATCGGGCTCGCCTACCGGAACATCCTGCTGGCCGGGGAGCCCGGCTCGGGCAAGTCCGGCGGGCTGAACAACATCGTTGCCCACGCCGCCCTCTCGCTGGACTGTCGGCTGTGGCTGATGGACGGCAAGCGCGTCGAGCTCGGCCTGTGGCGCTCGTGTGCGGACCGGTTCGTCGGCGCGGACATCGCCGAGGCCCTCGACACGCTCGCCGCCCTGCAGGTCGAGATGGACCGTCGCTACGACGACCTCGACGCCGCCGGTGCGCGGAAGATCGCCCCGGGCGGGGAGCCGCTGATCGTCCTGGTCGTCGACGAGGTCGCCTACTACTCGGCCACTACCGGCGACCGCAAGCAACGCGACGCCTTCGCGATGCTGCTGCGTGACGTCGTCGCCCGTGGCCGCGCCGCCGGGATCATCACCGTCGCGGCCACGCAGCGGCCCTCGCACGACATCATCCCCACCAGCCTGCGCGACCTGTTCGGGTACCGGCTGGCGTTCCGGTGCACCACGGAGACCAGCTCCGACATCGTCCTCGGCCACGGCTGGGCCGCCCGCGGCGCCGACGCCTCGCTCATCGACCCGGCCGACCGCGGCGTCGGATGGCTGCTCGCCGAGGGCGGTCTCCCACGCCGGATCCGCTGCGCCTACCTCGACGACCCCACCATCACCGCGATCGCCTCCTACGCGGCGGAGCTGCGCGGGGGTGAGCACTGATGGGGCTGCACCGCTCCACCGAGGCGACGCTGATCCACGTCGTGGTCACCGTGGTCACGCTCGCCGCCGGGGTCGCCGCGGTCTTCCCGACCGTCGAGTTCTGGTTCAACACCGTGGGCCTGGTCCTGCTCGGCGCTGGCGCGCTGTGGATCGTCGTCGCGCTCGTCCGGCGGGAGCTGCGCATCCGTCGCCGCCTCGCCGCCATCCGCGCCGAGGCCCCATCGGTAGCGGCACCGAAGACCTGGAATCGGGAGGCAGCGTGACCGAGATCGAGACCCCGGCGCCGGTGGGCAAGCTCGTCGCCCCGCTCGCCCGCCAGCTCGCCGAGACCATGGCCACCGAGGTCGGCGCCTGCGTACGGCCCCTCGCCGTGCGCCGCACCGACACCACCACCGGCGCCACCACCGTCGTACCGATCCCGTGCGGGACGACCCGCGCCTCCAAGTGCCCCTCCTGTGCGGACCGGGCGCGGAAGCTGCGGGTCTGGCAGGCACGGGAGGGTTGGCACCTCACCGAGGAGCCGCGGATCGAGACCGCCGAGCCCACGCAGGAACAGATGGCGCTGATCGGCTACCGCGCCGACCTCGAGGCCGCCCGCGCCGCCGCCCTCGATGCCGACGACCGACACCAGGTCACCGAGCTGGACCGCGCCATCGACGACTGCGAGACCCTGCTCCGAGGCGAAGGCATCCGCGGCAGCCTCCCGCGCCGTCACCCGGACGACGAGAAGCCCCGCCGACGTGTGCGCTCCACCCGCCGACGTCAGGACGTCCCAGATCTCCCGCGGCGGCGGGTCTCGGCCCGCACCACCGGCCGGACCTTCGAGGGCAAGGACGGGCGCACCTTCCAGCCCTCGACGTTCCTGACGCTCACGATGCCCTCCTACGGCCGCGTGCACGACGACGGGACGCCGGTCGACCCGAACCGCTACGACTACCGCCGCGCCGCCCGCGACGCGATCCACTTCGGGCTGCTGATCGACCGGTTCTGGCAGAACCTGCGGCGGGCGTGCGGCTGGAACGTGCAGTACTTCGCCACCGTCGAGCCCCAGCGCCGCGGGGCACCGCACCTGCACGCCGCGATCCGCGGCACCATCCCGCGGGCACTGCTCCGGCAGGTCGCCGCCGCGACCTACCACCAGGTGTGGTGGCCCCAGCACGACCAGCCCGTCTACTCCGCCGACGCACTGCCGATCTGGGACGAGACCCGCCCCGAGCCCTGCTACGTCGACCCCACCACCGGTGAACCGCTGCGGACCTTCGACCAGGCCCTCGACGACATCGACGACGACCCCCGGCTCCCGCCCGCCCACGTCGTGCGGCTCGGGACGCAGGTCGATGTTCAAGGCGTGCTCGGCGGCAGCGAGAAGGCCGGCGAGTGCCTGGGCTACCTCGTGAAGTACCTGACCAAGTCCATCGACGAATGCCACACCGCCGAGACCGACCGTCAGGCCGTGCACGTCGAGCGCTTCGTCCAGGCCCTCCGGTATGAGCCCTGCTCCGAACGCTGCGCGAACTGGCTGCTCTACGGCGTGCAGCCCGAGGGAGCCAAAGCCGGGCTAATCCCCGGACGGTGCAAGGGCAAGGCCCACAAGCCCGAACACCTCGGCTACGCCGGCCGCCGCTGCCTGGTCTCCCGCAAGTGGTCCGGCAAGAACCTCACCGAGCACCGCACCGACCGTCGCGACCACGTCCTCCGC
Source organism: Pseudonocardia oceanicola (assembly GCF_047200735.1). Classification (NCBI taxonomy): domain Bacteria; kingdom Bacillati; phylum Actinomycetota; class Actinomycetes; order Pseudonocardiales; family Pseudonocardiaceae; genus Pseudonocardia; species Pseudonocardia oceanicola. Next base: position 192,852 of record NZ_JBJZON010000006.1, on the reverse strand, counting down.
GCCCTCGGCGCCGTCGGGATCACCCCGCGGCAGGCCACCGAAGACGAGCCCGGCGACCGGTACGTGTGGACGCCGATCCGGCCCACCGACCCCGACCAACCCGACCGCGTCGAGCTGCTCATGCGCTCCATCTCCGAACGACGCCGATGGCGCGAGCAGTACGAGCGAGCACGGGCAGAACTTCCGGCAACCGAGGGGAGGGCCGATGACACGACGGCTGCGTGAGGACGAACCCGCGCTGCGGCTCATGATCGGTCAGGAGCCCGACGACCCAGTCTCGCTCAACGACCTGCCCGTCCGGGCCATCCTGACCGTCCCGCAGGCGGCGGCACGGCTCGGCATCAGCGTCGGGCTCGCCTATGAGCTGGTGCGCACGGGGGAGATTCCGGCAAAGCGGCTCGGTCGCCGTTGGGTCGTCCCTCAGGCCCGGTTCACGGCCTGGCTCAACGACCTCCCGAAGGGCGCCTGATGTCCAACATCTCCAAGACCCCGGCCGGTACCTACCGCGCGAACTGGCGCGAGCCCTCGGGCCGGCTGCGGGCCAAGACGTTCAAGACCAAGAAGGAGGCCGCCCGCTTCCTCGCCGACCTCGACTCGACGCTGAGCCGCGGGACCTACGTCGACCCGCACGCCGGTCGGACGACGTTCCGGCAGCACGCGGAGCGCTGGCTCGCGAGCCGCAACGACGAGGCGACGACGAAGGCGCGTGACGCGTCGATCATGCGGAACCACGTCCTCCCACAGTGGGGCGACTGGCAGATCGGCAAGATCGACCACTCGGCCGTGCAGGAGTGGGTCTCAACCCTCGGCGCGGCCAAGGCGCCCGCCACGGTCGCCCAGTGCCACCGGATCACCTCGGCCGTGATGCGGGCCGCCGTGCGGAACCGGGTGCTGGCCGCGAACCCCTGCGACGGCGTCCGGCTCCCGCGCAACCGGCGTCGGGACACCGCGGACCAGATCATCACGCGCGAGCAGCTGCGCGAGAGTCTGCTCCCGGAGCTGCCCCGCCGGTATCGTGGGATCGTCGCGACGGCCGGGGGAGCGGGCCTGCGCTGGGGCGAGGCAGCGGGACTCTGCTGGGACGCGGTGGACCTCGACCGGCGGCGCATCTCGATCATCCGGACCGTCGTCGAGGTGAGCGGCCGGACGACCTTCAAGCCGTACCCGAAGAGTGCCGCGAGCCAGCGGACGGTGCCGATCCCGGCCTGGCTCGCACCGATCCTTGCGGAGCACCGGGCCTGGTACGAGCCGGGGGAGCGGGGGCTCGTGTTCGGCAACTCGGTCGGCAAGCCGCTCCGGCGAACGCTGTTCCGCTCCCGCGTCTGGCGGCCCGCGCTCGTCCGGGCCGGGCTGCTCGGCAAGCTCACCCAGGTCGCCGACGACCGCTACCGGGCCGAGTGGCCGGACGGGGAGGGTGGCAGCGCTGAGGCCGAGGTCGGCTCCGAGCGGGAGGCCATCGCGCTCATCGTGCGCTCGGCGGCGGGCGGCCTGCGCTTCCACGACCTGCGGCACTCCTACGCCACGTGGCTCGTCGACGACGGGGTCCCGGTCAACATGGTGCAGCGGGTGATGGGGCACGAGAAGTCCTCGACGACCCTCGACCTCTACACCCGCCGGACCGACGACCACGGCCGCATTTTGGAAGCCCTCGCCGATGACGACGAACCCACCGGATGACTTTTCGATGACTCTGGCGCCGGGAGCGGCCTACTCACACCGACCCCTGAAACGCCGAAGTCCCCCTGACCTGCTGGTCAGGGGGACTTCTCGGGTGGTGGGCGATACTGGGATTGAACCAGTGACCTCTTCCGTGTCAAGGAAGCGCTCTCCCACTGAGCTAATCGCCCGAGGCGGAGGCGGGAATCGAACCCGCGTACAGGGCTTTGCAGGCCCTTGCCTAAGCCACTCGGCCACTCCGCCCGAGGTCCCCCGGATGGCTTCACGGGGATCGGACCTGGAGGCCCAGGCATGAACACGTGGTTTCCTCCGAGCGGACGACGGGACTCGAACCCGCGACCCTCACCTTGGCAAGGTGATGCGCTACCAGCTGCGCTACGTCCGCATGCACTCGGTTTCCCGGTGCTCGCCGGGGCTGCTCGCTCCGACGTGAAGAACATTAGCGCAGGGTCCCGGGGGGCTCCACACCGGCCCCCCACTTTCCCTGCGCCGGACCTCTGACCTGCGCCAACGGGCCGCAGGGAGTGCTGCGGCCCGACGGCACGCCCCGGTCAGTCGCGGGCGCCGTCGCTGGAGTTGGGGGTGAGGAGCTGGTCCAGGGCGGCGTCGAAGTCGAGCCACGAGTACTCCGTGGCCGGCGGCACGAGCTCGAAGGTGCGGTCGAGGAACGCGGCCAGCGTCGCGGCACACGTGGTGAACACCGCGTGACCGGACGGGGAGGCGAGCTCGACCTCGATCCGGGTGGGCTCGTGCGCCACCGGCTGCACCCGGACGTCGCCGGTCCCGGCCGGGCCGAGCAGGCCGTCGGCCAGCAGGTCGCGGGCGAAGACCCAGTCGACCGGGCTGCCCTGGCCGGTCCGGAACGACGCCTGGACCGCGTACGGGTCCCGGCTGGAGTACGAGAGCTCGACCCGCACGGGGACCGGCGCCGAGTCCGGGGTGATGAGCTCGAACGTGGCCGGTTCGTGGATGATCGTGGGCTCGTCGCGCATCCTTGGTCCTCTTCCTCGTGCCGCGTGGTCCGTCGTGCGGAAGAACGAGCGGATCGCCGAGATGTGACGGGTCGGGGGACGTTCTCGGGGGGCCGGACCGGCCGCTTTCACACGGACGGGTTAGTGGTGTTCCCGTGTCGGGTGTGTCCGACCTGCGAGGACGGGTGATCGCCCGGACGGCTGTGATCCACGCTTCAGGCAGGATGTCGGTGAACCGGCCGTGCGCCGGCGCCGAACACGAGGCTGTGAGGGACGTACTGGTGGCGGATGTCGCTGACGGGGCGGGGCCGTCACCGGGGCGTCCCCGGGGCGTGCGCCCGGCGAGCGCGGTACGCGCCGGGGTCGACGCGGCCCTCGTCGCGCGGCTGGCGGAGGGTGACGACCGTGCCCTCGCCGAGCTCTACGACCGCTACGGCCGTCCGGCGTGGACCCTGGTGCGGCGCATCTGTGCCGACGACGGGCTGGCCGAGGACGTCGTCCAGGAGGTGTTCCTCACGCTGTGGCGTGATCCCGCACGCTTCGACGCCGGTCGCGGTGCCTTCGCGACCTGGCTGCTGACACTCGTGCACCACAAGGCCGTCGACGCCGTCCGGCGCGAGGCCACCGTCCGGCGTCGCACGGTGTCGGTCGAGGACACCGACGCGGTGGCGACGCCGGCCGTTCCGGGCGCGGACCAGGACGCGTTGGGTGCCGTCGTCGCCGGGCAGGTGCGCGACGCCCTCGATGGGCTGCCGACCGAGCAGCGGCAGGCCCTGGCGCTCGCCTACTACGGCGGCTACACCCAGCGGGAGGTGGCGGCGCTGACCGGCGTCCCGCTCGGCACGGTCAAGTCGCGGATGTTCACCGGGCTGGCCCGGCTGCGCTCGGCGCTGGGCCCGCTCGCCGAGGACGGACCGACCACGGACGGGGGTGCGCGATGACCGGTTCGGACGCGCGGGGCTGCCCCTCGGAGGAGCAGGTGGTCGCCTGGGCGCTGAGGGCCGCCGAGCCGGAGGACGAGGCCGAGGTGCGGCGGCACCTGCCCACCTGTCCGTCGTGCCGTGCGCTCGTCCGGGAGACCGAGGAGACGCTCGCCGCGCTGGGCGGGGCGGTCGAGCCCGACGAGCCGCCGCCGGACCTGCGCGACCGGATCCTGGACGCCGCCGGGCGCACACCGCAGGCGCGCCGCGCCGCGGCGAACCCGCCGAGACCGGCGGCGGCCGGTACGGACGAGGGCGCCGACGCCCCGCGCCCGCGGGCGACCTCCCGTCCGCGGGGTGGGAGCCCGTCCGGCGGCGCGGGAGCGGGCCCCGGCCGCGACGGCCGGCGCCGCAGCGTCCGCGGCCGGATCGTGGCCGCCGCGGCCGCCGGCCTGGTCGCCGTGGCCGCGATCACCGGGCTCGGGGTGTACAGCGCCGAGATGAAGGCGGAGCGCGACGTCGCGGCCGCGCGTGCACAGGGCGTGGTCACGGGGATCCAGCAGCTGGCCGAGCCGGGCACCACGCACGCCTTCCTCGAGCCCGTGGACGGCGGGCCGGTGGTCGCGGCCGTCATGACGCACGGGTCCGAGCGGATGGTCCTGCCCGTCGCCCTGCCCGCGAACGGCGACGACCGGGTGTACGTCCTCTGGGGCCTCCGGGCCGAGGGAACACCGACGCCGCTCGGGACGTTCGACGTCCGCGGGGACGCCGCCGGCGTGCAGTCGGTAGGGTCGTCCGCCGGCGGGACCGGATACGAGCAGTTCGCGATCTCGATCGAACCGGGTCGGGTCGCCCCGGCGACGCCGACCCAGGTCGTGGCGAGCGGGCGGGCAGAGATCTGAGCAGCACCGAGCAGGCCTCGCGCAGCGAGGACGAACACGAGGACGGACGGTCCCACGGCATCAAGGGCCGGCTGCGGGAGTTCCGCGCGCGCATCGACGAGCGCCCGACGGCGCGCCGCACCTACCGCGTCGCCATCGGGGTGCTCGGCACGGTCGTGCTCGCGGGCGGGATCGTCGCGATCCCCTACCCGGGCCCCGGCTGGGCGATCGTGTTCGTGGGACTCGCCATCCTCTCCTCGGAGTTCGCCTGGGCGAGGCGCGTGCTGCACTACTCCCGCGGGAAGTACGACGCCTGGACGGACTGGCTCGGCCGGCAGAACCTGTTCGTCAAGCTCCTCGTCCTCACCGCGACCGGCCTGGTCGTGGTCGCCACGCTGTGGCTGCTGAACGCGTTCTGGCTGGTCGCCGGGTGGTCCGGGCTCCAGGGGTGGACCTGGTTGCAGAGCCCGGTCCTGGGGTGATGTAGGGTTCCACCCGTGACGGCGGGCGATTAGCTCAGGGGGAGAGCGCTTCGTTCACACCGAAGAGGTCACTGGTTCGATCCCAGTATCGCCCACCAGCCGAAGGCCCTGGTCAAGGCTCCGCAAGGAGTTCCGAGACCAGGGCCTTCGCCGTTCCCAGGGCCGGGAAGGCATCAGAAGGGCATCACGTGCTCCGCGAAGCATCGTCGTCCGGGCCGTCGTTGAGCGCCCGGAGGATGCGATCGGAGTTGTTCGTCCGGCGCGTGTAGAGGTCGCCGGCCGCGTCCGCCCGGAGTCGATTGGCATCCGCATCCTGGTTCCGGACCCCGCCATGCCGTGACACTGCCCGCGACCGTAGACGGGCTCGGCGACAGCCCGGTGTTCCGCCGTCGTGGCACCGGCATCATGCAGCGCCACACCGAGGCGATCGTCGAAGCCGTGCAGGAGCTGGGCGATCTCGGGCTGGTGGCGGAGTCGAGTGCCGAGGTGCGGGTGGCTCCCGCGGTCCCGATGTTCACGCTCTATGTACGGGGGAGCCAGCACGCTGCCGATGCGGTGCGTCGTGCGCTCGGGGCAGCCGAGTGGCGTCGCATGGGCGACCACTCGGCCAGCTACTCCGAGGACCCGTTCGACGTGCTGCGGTACGTCTCGTGGCCCACGATGGAGGCCCGGATCGCTGCCTCGGAGTTGTTGCTGACGATCGTGATGGTGTGGTCGCTGGCGCGAAGGGCGGCAACAGCCTGACCTCGAGGGGAACGTCGACGGGGCGGTGGGCCGTACGCGGGCGCGGCCGACGATCTGAAGCCGGACCCGTTCCTGGTGCACCGAGCCCTGGACGAGCTCGCGGCGAAGCCGTCGGAGGGGCAGTACTCGTCGGAGACTCGATCACGGACATCCAAGCGGGCCGGGCTGCCGGAGTCGAAGTTATTGCCTATGCGAACAAACCGGGCAAGGACCGAGCACTCGGCTCGTTCGAGCCAGACGCCTTGATCACGTCGACGGCTGAACTCGTCCGCGCTTCCTGACTGACTTCCAAGATCAGAAGAGAGCGCACACCTAGCCCTGGGCTAGGCATCGTGATCCAGATGGCCTCGCGGGAGCAGTGTGCGACGAACCACGCGTCGAGCAGTAGGACCCCGTCTCCGAGGCGCTCGCAAGAATCTTGCTCCGAGGTACGCGAGCGTCCTTCGTCCTCCCGCTCGCCTCATATGGTCCGATCCGAGCGATGCGCCCGCCCGGTCGCACCCGGTTTCGTGTACGGCTGGTGCACTCGACGGAGGACGTCGGGAATGTCCGGCCTTCGTGACCGCGGTGCGGGGAGGAGCATGCCGTGAAGGATCGCCGTGATTGGGAGCAGGCGGGGGCCGCGATCGGCATCCTCGCGTCGTTGCTGCTTGCCCTGGGAATCGGGATGGGGGTAAGCGCCAATGTGCAGAGTCCGGCACCGAATGTCGCCAACGCTCAGTCCGCGCCCCTGTTCATCGCGTTGGGCCTTTCGCAACTGAGGCTGGCGGTGCTGTTCACGAGCCTCGGGCTGGCCTTGTTCCTGTGGTTCCTGGGGGCTTTGTGGGTTCGGCTCAGGGAGGGAGAAGGCGAGTCTGCGCGTGGCTCGATGGTCGCCGTGGTCGGGGCGACCGTCGGGTCGGCATTGATCCTCGGAGGGCTGGTCGTGCTGTCGGCGACGGCGTTGAGTGCCAGTGCTCTGCAAGCGAACGCGGTTCCCGCTCTCTATGTCGTTTCGGCGTTGTCGGTGGCCGTCGGTGGGGGCGTGTTCTCGATCTTCTTCTTCGGCGTCGCCACGGTGATCCTGCACACCGGCGCGATGGGGCGGTGGCTGGGATGGCTTGCCGTTCTCGTCGGCGTCTTGTGTGCACTCGCTTTCACGGCGCCGTTCTTCGACTCCGGGCTGCTGGACGCGGCGAGCGGCGTGCTCGGCCGTTACGCCTGGTTCATCGGGCTGGTGGTGTGGGTGTTGCTCGCGAGCGTCGTCCTGACACGAGACCAGCGGAGGCGGATCCGCCAAGGGGCAACCCCTTCAGGGACCACCCCGTCGGAGCGCGAAGCCGTGCCGCCGCCCGTCGAGCACGAGAAAGACGTTGCGGCGGCCAGCTACAGCACGGATGCCGGCCTGGCCGGCTCCGAGGGAAGGGCCTAGACGATGAGCGTGTGGCACAAGATCTGGCGTGTCGGGAAACCTGTGCTGGAGGTGGGCGCAGCCGTCGTCCTCGTCCTGGCACTCACGCTCATCCCGATGCTGTCCGGTACGAACGCCGCGGTGATCCCTACCTTGGAGGGGGTCGCGGTGGCTTCGACCTCGGCGAGCACGAACGGGCCACTCAGCGGAGCCCAGAGCGCATTTGTCAACGAGGTCGGGTGCATGAGCAAGCTGTCGGCGGACCCCGCCAACAACATGGTCAACTACTGGCCGTCCATCGGCGCGGCCGAACACGTGGACAACATCAAGACGGGTTCTTATCCGTGTGGCACCTGGACCGGGGACTTCAACGGAAGCAATCAGGTGTACCAGTACAAGTCCGACACCACCTACAGCCAGATCCTCTTCATCACCTTCAAGGGCCCGAACGACGCCTACCTGATGGGAGGCTCCGCCGGGCCGCCCTCACCGGGGCAGTACGTGTCGAAGTTCGACCCGAGCACGGGTCGGGAGATCTGGCGGACGACGCTGACGAACGTGAATCTCTCGGGCCAGTGGATGGCCGCCGGGAGTATGGCGATCTACAAGGACGGGTCCATCCTCGCTGCCGCCGGCCCCAACTTGTGGAGGTTGGATTCGGATACCGGGCGCATCCTCGCGAGCGGGACAGTGCCGATCGATCCGAGCGTGCAACCGGCGACAGGCGCGAACCTGGACGGGCTGACCCTCGCTCCGGATGAGCGCGGCACGATCTTGATGAAGACCCAGACCCGCCCGAACGGTTGCCCGACGCAGGGCAATCAGGCGATGTCGGCCTGCCAGCAGCAGTACGGGCCCCAACCCAACACCACCGTGGTCGCCGTCGACCCCGTCACGCTCACCACGCTGGCCACGCTCACACTCGACCAGTCGGTGACGGCGCGACCGATCACGACGGCGTACGACGGAACGATCTACATGTACATGAACGCGGCGAAGACCCTGCTGCGGGTGGTCTGGGACCCGGCGTCGTCGACCCTGCGTACCGATCCCTCCTGGCAGCCGGCGGTCATCCAGGACGGCCAGACGGGCGGGACCGCCCCCGGCGTGCTCGGCAAGTGGATCGTCTGGAACACCAATGCGAACCCCTCACAGACCGCGCCGCAGTGCGCGGGCACGGTCAGCCAGGCCGATCCCACCGACATCCACCGCGTGTGCCCGTGGGGGAACACGATGCCCGCAGGCGCGACCACGAGTGAGACCCCGGCGTTGCCGGGGGTGGATCCGGTCACCAGCCAGGTCTACTTCCAGGACTGGTTCCTCGGGGGCGTCCACGCCTACCGGGTCGATCAGAACACCGGCGATCTCACCGACGTCTGGAGCCGCGACGACTGGATCACCTCCGACTACTTCACGATGGTCGGGCCGGCTGATCAGCGGGTCCTGGTCAGCCAGAACCTCGAGCCGAACTTCAAGAAGGGCCTCGCCGGGTCGACGTATCGGGAGAGCGTCCTGTGGGTGAACAGTGCCAACGGGGCGACCGTCGCCGAATCCGCGCACAACTCGGCCACCGCCTGGGGCAGCCTCATCAACCTCGGCTACGGCGGCAGGTGGTACAGCATGGGCCTCAACGGCACGATCTACATCTACCAGGTGAGCGCCTGCTCCGCGATGATCCCGGGCGCGCAGCCCGCCGTCCCGCAGCCGACGACGAACTGCGCATCCCAGACCAGCGGTGGAGGCGGATGACGACACGCCCGCACCGGCCCTCGAAACCCGAGGGTCGGCGCGGTGTCGTGAATGCACACGGCCGCACGCGTTGGGCACCGGCGACATCCTGCGGAGTGTGCACAGCAGCTGGTTCGGGACGTCGAGGCGGAGTCAAGGGGCCAGCAGCCCGACCGACTTGGCCTGTCGAACGGCCGCCGTCCGTGAGGTGACCCCGAGCTTGCGGTAGATGGACAAGGCCTGGTGTTTCACGGTGTGAGGGGAGACGAACAGCTGTTCGGCGATCTCGCGGAACGACAGCTGTGTCGACAGGAGCGGGATCAGCCGCAGCTCCGCCGGGGTCAGTCGGGCGGACTCGGTGGGTCGCTTCCTGGCCTCCTTGACCGCGAGCGCGAGCTGGTCGGCCTGGCCCGGAAGGGTACCGAGTCCCGGAGCGACCCAGAGCAGGTTGCGGGCCTCGGCCAGGCTTCGCTCGGCCGCCTCCACCTCGCCGAGCCCGAGTCGCACGCGCGCCAGCTCCAGCCTGACGATCACGGCGAGGTGCGGCACGCACCGCGTCAGGGAACCGGACAGGGACTCGGCGGAGTCGGCCGCTGCGCGCGCACTGCCGGCATCACCGCGACACATCGCCACGCGGGCGCACGCCACGTGCGTCAGCGCGCTACTCGGGTAGCCCTCCAACCGGGCCTCCGTCACGATCGACGATGAGCGCGCGGCCAGCACCTCGGCGTCCGGCCAATTGTCCCGGCCCACGGCGATGAGGGCCCGTGCCGCCGTCGCCAGCGCGGTCGCGGCCATCGCGCCGAGCGCCGGGCCGTCTTCGGCCGCGGTGGCGAAGTGCCGGTCAGCCTCGTCCTCCTCGCCGGCGAGGAGCAGCGCCCACGCCACCAGCGTCTCGGCGGTCGGCCGCCACTGGCTGGTCGGGGCGAGGAGGTCCAGAGCGGTCCGGGCGGACTCCCGCATGGTGCTCAGGTCCCGGCCCATCGCCGCACGCAACGTGCAGCGCCACGCCGCGACGGACGTGCTGCCGTCGGGCAGCGGGCCCTCGAAAGATCCCCGCTCGGCGATCTCCGCCCACCGCTCCGCCTCGACGGGCCGGCCGCTGAGGATGCTCACCCAGGCGCCGAGCACACCCAGGGCTGCATCGGTCGGGCGCCGTCGAGCCAACCAGTCCAGCCAGCGACACAGCGTCGAGGCCCGCCCGGCCGCGTACCAGGGCAGCGCAAGGCGCGCGACGAGTCGTGACACACGCGGCGCGTCCTCGGCCAGCTGCGCATAGTGCACGGCCTGCTCGGGATCTCCGCTTCGCGCGTGGTAATCCGAGGCCCGCCGGGCCAGCACCGGGAGGGCGCCTGGGTCGAGGCGATCGAGCTCGCGGCACAGCAACTCGGCAAACAGGCGGTGGTACCGGTACCACCGGCGTTCCCTGTCCAGCGGGACCAGCAGCAGGTTCGCCGCCTCGAGGTCGTCGAGCAGGGAAGCCGAGCCGGTACGGTCGAGTACCGCATCGCACAGGGACGCCGACAACTCGTCGAGGAACGCCGTCCGGACGAGGAACCGGTACTGCTCTTCGGGTAGCCCGGCCAGGAACTGTGAGCGCATGTAGTCGGCGATGAGCCGGTCGTCGCCCCTGATCGGGACCGGGACCTCCCCACGGGGATCCCCCGTCCTGCGGGCGAGCGCTGCCAGGTAGATCCCGACCGGCCACCCCTCTGTGTGCGCGGTGAGGTCGGACACCTCCGGTGGTGTCAGGTCCACACCCGCGGCCCTGAGCAGGTCAGCGGCGTCCGGCGCGTTCATGCGCAGCTCGGTCACGCCGACGTCGAACACCTTGCCCTCCGCCCGTAGCCGAGCCAGAGGTAGTGCCGGCTCGGTGCGACCGGCGAGCGCGAGCTGACAGCCAGGGGGAAGGTTCGCCGCGAGTGTCTCGATGCTGCGGAGGTTCTCCGGATCGGTGAGGTGGTGGCAGTCGTCGATCGCCAGGACGAAGGGGTGCGGTGAGGAGGCGATGGAGACGGCCAGGCCCGCCAGGGCTCGTCGACGCGCCGGAAGATCGGGCACCTCCAGATTCCGCATCACGGCGGCATCCAGCGGAACGGCACGCCCGAGAGCGGTGGCCAGGTAGGTCAGCAGGACGGCCGGGTCGTCCATGCCCTCGTCCAGCGAGACCCAGGCGAAGCGGCGGGTGTCCCGCCTCCGCCACTGGGCCAGCACTGTGGTCTTCCCGTACCCGGCCGGTGCGATGAGCGCGGCGACCGGGATGTCGGCCGACGCACTGAGGCTCCGCAGGACCACGGTCCGGGGAACGAGTCCTGGACGCAACACCGGAGGCGCCAGCCGCGACGGGAGCACGGCCACCGAGCCTTCCTCGGGCCCTTCCCCACGATGTCGGGCCATGTCCGTCACCTCGCCGATCCACGCCCTACGAGGTCAACCGCGCCGACGGACGGCGGGCGTGTGGCCAGCCCAGTTCATCAGGGCCGGCCATCGGGCTCTGCACGCCAGTCAGGCTCCGCACGGGCGGGCGTCGATGATAGCCATCTCACGCCACGAACGACGGAGCCGAAAGCACGTAGTCAAGGCCCGCACGGGTCATACCGTGCATCTCGGTCTTCCCGCCCAACCTGGTCAGCTCGACCACCGCGGACCCGGCAACCCACGAATCACCGAGCACCGCCACGGCCGCGGCGCCGGCGTCCAGCTCGGCACCGATCCGGGCGATGTCGTCCGCTGACAGGGCTGACCCCTCGTCGAGGACATGAGCAGGGTCCGGGACCTCCCCTCCCGTCACCGCCAGGGCGATCACCCCGAGCACCGCCCCGACTGCGGCTGTGCTGCCGACGACACGAGGTCCCAGCGTCGCGGCGACCACCCGCCCGTGGTCGTCCTGGGCGAGCAGGCCGACGCTGCACCGCGTGGCATCGGCGCCCAGCCCCGCTTCCAGGAGGTCCACCGCCAGATTGGCCGCGGCCGGCTCGAAGAAGGCCACAACAAGATGCTTCTCGAAGGCGTCGGCCATCGCGACAGAACCTTTGCCTGGGGTGGTAGTAGTCGCAACCCAAGCACGACCGTCGAACTGGCACATCGCCCCGATCGGACCAAACGTCCAGCCGACGACGTGAGGAGGCGGAATCCGTGGCCACGATCCATCCGGTGCCGGGAGCGATGGAGGCCCTCAGCCGAGCGGTGCCCGACGACCAGCCCATCGCACTGCTCAACCTGCTGCGCTACCGCGAGTCGACCCAGCACCGAGGCGAGCAGCTCTCCGGCCGCGAGTGCTACGCACGCTACGCGGATGCGCTGCTGCCGATCCTCATGCGCGTAGGCGGCCGGCTCCTCTGGCGCGGACAGATCCGGCACATGCTGATCGGGCCTCCGGACGAAACCTGGGACGAGGCAGTGCTCGTCAGCTACCCGTCGCGCAGCGCATTCACACGGATGCTCGCCGACCCCGCCTACCAGTCCTGCGCCCAGCTGCGCGCGGACGCACTCGAGGACTCCCGCCTGATCGTCGCCGTCGCCCCGCAACAGGTCGGCCGGATGGTCTGGACGACACTCAGGCTCGCCACGCGCCTGGGTGCAATCAAGAGCAAGACCCGCGGACTGCGACCCCGCCGAACTGCCTGCAGCAGATGACGACGGCAGGCGACCCAGAGTCGCCACGCACTCCACCGGGGGAGCAGGGCGGCGACGGAGAGGTGCTGCCCGGCCAGGGACACGTTGCCGGAGCTGTTGACCAGGCGGTGAACCTCGACGGGTGCGCCGTCGGCGGCGGCGGGGTGGGCTGGTGGTGGGCCGGCGGGGCGGGCGCCGTCGGCGCGTAGTCGGGCCAGGCCGGCGGTGGTGATCCTCGAGGGCAGGGTCTTGAGATGGGTGCCGTCGACGGCGAGGTGGACGGTGGTGGTGTCGATCCAGAACGACACCGTCTGTCCGGTCCGGGCGGTGCCGAGCCAGAACTGTTGGCCGGCGACGGCGAGGTTCCCGCCGGCGGGGACGACGCGGTCGAGTTCGACCGGGGCGAGTGCGTCGAGGTCGCGGTGCGCCGGTGGCGGCAGGAGGTCTACTGCGGGAACGAGCGGTGCGGACGCGGCAGCGGCGGCGGCCTCGGTGACCTGCCCGGTGACCGGTGTGGCGGGTTCCTGGGCGGGGGCAGGCGTGGGGATGCCGGTGAGTTCGGGTGGTGCCCAGAGCGGCAGCTCGGCGCGTTCGCAGGCCGGGACCGGGACGAAGTGTGCGGCGGGGGTGTCCATGTCGCGGGCCTGGTGAGGGCGGGAGTGGTTGTAGTCGTGCACCCACGCATCGACCGCGGCCTGGGCTGCGCCGATGTCGGGGAAGGGGCCGTGGGCGGCCAGGTGGGGGTCGAGGAGATCGCCCTGGATGCTCTGGTGGAAGCGCTCGATCTTCCCCGTGGTGGTGGGGGAGCGGATCTTGGTGCGGAGGTGGTCGATGCCGTTGCGGCGGCAGGTCCGTTCGAAGAGGACCTCTGTCCGTTCGGGGCGGACGTAGGCGCCGGTGAACTGCATCCCGTTGTCGGCCACCGATCAAGCGGAGCCCGACAACCAGCCGAAGGCCCTGGTCAAGGCTCCGAAACGGAGTCCGGACCAGGGCCCTCGTCGTGTCCGGGGCGCGCTCCGGAGCAACTCCCGGATCTCCCGGTCGGACAGACGCTCGACGAACTGTCAGCAGCAGTGGTGCCCCTTCCAGGCTTCGCGTCCTTCTCGGATCGCGACGGCGGCGATCACGAGGGCGGCGACGGGGTCGGCCCAGGACCAGCCCACGAGGCTGTTGAGCAGCAGGCCGACGAGCAGGACCGCGGACAGGTAGGTGCACAGCAGGGTCTGCTTGGAGTCGGCGACCGCGCTGGTGGAGCCGAGTTCGCGGCCGGCGCGGCGCTGGGCGGCGGAGAGGAGCGGCATGATCAGCAGGGAGAGTGCGGCGAGCACGATCCCGATGGTGGAGTGGCCGGGCTCGGCGGCGCCGAGCAGGCTGCGGATCGACTCGACGCCGACGTAGGCGGCGAGCGCGAAGAACGACAGTGCGATCACCCGCAGCGCCGCGCGTTCGCGCTTCTCGGGGTCGGCCCCGGAGAACTGCCAGGCCACCGCGGTGGCGGAGGCGACCTCGATGACGGAGTCGAGACCGAACCCGATGAGTGCGGTGGAGGAGGCGATGTGTCCGGCGCTGAGTGCGACGACGGCCTCGACGACGTTGTAGGTGATCGTCGCGGCAACCAGCAGCCGCACCCGCCGCGTCAGGACCGTGCGCCGCTCCGCGTCGACTCCGGCGCCGGGTGCGGGGGTCGTGTCGGACGTCGCCATGGCGGCGGGCGAGTCGCAGCAGCCGTCGGCGCAGACCGTGGTGTCACTGCCTGGCTCGGGACGGGTCTCGTCGCTCATGTCGCCGTCCCGGTGGTCTGCGTCGCGGAAGGGGGGAAGTCGTCCTCGTCGAGGCAGGCGGGCCCGGTATCCACGGCCAGGACGACCGCGAGCAGCTCGCTGATCGCGCGGGCGAGGTGGGGGTCGGCGATCTCGTAGCGCACTCCGGCCTCGAGGGGTTTCGACGTTCGTGGAGCGGGCAGGAGCCCGGCATGGCCAGTCGTATCGACGCTGTCATCTTCGACGTGCTGGAGACCCTGCTCGATCTGGATCCGATCGCCGCGCGGCTCGAGGAGGTCGGTCAGCCGGCGGATGTGCTCGGGCCGTTCTTCATGCGCTTCCAACGGGACGCGATGGCCCTGACGCTGGCCGGTGACTTCGCGGAGTTCACCGCGACCGCCCGCCAGGCGCTGCGTACCGAGACCCGCCAGTCCATGTCCGAGGCGCAGATGGCGCACGTCCTCGAGGGCTTCGCGAAGGTCCCGGCGTTTCCGGACGCCGAACCCGCGCTGCGCAGGCTCTCCGAGGCCGGGATCGGGGTCGGCTGCCTCACCGTCGGCGACCCGGACAACACCCGCTCGTTCCTGGCCGGTGCCGGACTGGAGGCCTACGTCGACCACGTGGTGACCGCAGAGATGGCCGGGGTGTGGAAGCCCGCCCCCGGGATCTACAGGCACGCGGCGAAGGTGCTGGGGTGCGACCTGGACCGGATGGCCCTGGTCGCGGTCCATGCCTGGGACTGCCACGGCGCCAAGCGGGCGGGAGCCCTCGCCGGCTGGTGTTCCCGGCTCGAGGGCGAGCCCGGCGACGTGTTCCTGCCCGCCGACGTCCGCGGCGACGACCTCGTCGAGGTCGTCGACGGCCTGCTGGCACTCTGACCCGTCGACCATGCTCCGCGCAACGCCGGCTTGACCTTGACACCGTGACAAGGTCTTGGATCATAGGCGGAGGTGGTCGAGATGACCAGAGTGCACGAGGGAGCCGGCCGCGGGCCGAGGTCCGCCCTGGAGAGCCCTGCTGCGTCGGCCCGCCTGCAGGCGGCCCTGACCGCCGGGATGCAGCCGAACTCCTCTCAGGTCGAGGCGCTGGTCGAGCGGTGCGCCGTCGAGCCCGACTTCTTCGTCCGCGACATGCTGACCTGGGCGTTGACCCGCCACGACACCTCGGTCACGGTCGAGCGGTTGCTGTCCGAGCTCGGATCGGACGTCCCACAGGGGCGGAGCCAGGCCCTCCACACGCTCTCGAAGATCGGTGACGCGCGGACGTGGCCCGCGATCACCCCGGAACTTCTGACGGACGAGGACGACGAGGTCGCCCGTACGGCCTGGCGCACCGCGGCGGGACTCGTTCCGCCGGGTCGTGAGACCGAACTCGCCGAGACGTTGGCCACCCAGTTCGCCCGGGGGGACCGCGAGGTGCAGCGGAGCCTCAGCCGTGCCTTCGTCGCTCTCGGAGCAGGGGTCCTGCCCGTCGTCGAGCGGGCGGCAACCGCCCGTGACCCGCGCGTCCGCGCGCACGCGATCGCCACGAAGCGGCTCGTGCAGCGTCCCGAGGAGGACTTCGACGCCGCCATCGCGGAAGCCCGGCGGATCGTCGCGCTTCGCGGGGCGCCGCTCGTCGAGGGGTGAGCGGATGCTGATCGGGGAGGTCTCCACGCAGTCCGGGATCAGCGCGCGGATGCTGCGTCACTACGACTCCATCGGGCTGGTGTCGCCGACCGGACGCACGCGGGGCGGGTACCGGCAGTACTCGGAGGAGGACGTCCGTCGCCTGTTCCACGTGGAGGGCCTCCGCTCGCTGGGACTGAGCCTGCAGGACATCGCGGACGTGCTCGGGGACCTCTCCTTCAGCCCGGCCGCGATGGTCGAGCAGCTCGTCGCTCGCACCCGCGACCGCCTGACACGGGAGGAAGAGCTGCTTCGCCGACTCGACCAGGTCCGGGCGAGCGAGCCGGCCGCGTGGTCCGACGTGCTGCGGACCATCGGTCTGATGCGGGGGCTCGACTCCGATGACCCCTCGGCGCGGCAACGCTTCGCGCTCTCGTTCACCGGCGAGGGGGACCGCGACGTCGTGCCCCTGGTCGACGCGGCGCTGAAGGAGGCCGAACCCAACGTCGCCGGTGCGCTCGACTGGGTCCTCGCGCGGATCGGGGACAGCGCGGTCCCGGTCCTGGCGGAGGCGCTGGACGCACCGGACGCCGCGCGGCGACATCGGGCGCTGACGGCGCTGGTGAAGATCGGTACGCCGCGCGCCTCCGCCGTCCTGGCCGACGCGTACCGCCATCCCGACCCGGCGGTGAGCGGGCGTGCGGCGCTCGTGCGTGCCGAACGCGGCGAGGCGGACACCATCCCCGCGCTCGTCGCCCTCGTCGTCGAGGGGCGCGACGACGTCGACGCTGCCGACGCGCTCGCGCGGCTCGCGTCCCGGCACGACCGGGCGGACGAGATCGCCCGGGCGCTCGCGGCCGCGCTCACCGGCGCCACCGGCGCGGCCCGCCGACGGCTGGCGTCGGCGCTCGCGGTCGTTCCCGGCCCGAAGGCGCAGGCGACGCTGACCGGGCTCGTCGACGACCCCGACCGCGGCGTGGCACTCACGGCCTCGTTCCTGCTCCGCGTACGGCCCCCCGACACCTGATCGACCTGCGTCGGGCAGGTCAGCGGCGGGGGCGTGCCGATCCGCGCTGGCCGCCGGGTGTCCCGGCCGGGGACGCGGCGAGCTCGGCCAGGTGGTCCAGCGAGTGGGTGAGGTGTTCTGGGCCGAACGGCGGGAAGTGCAGGTACTCCCGGACGGCCTGCGGCACCACCGACCAGTCGTAGGTGAGCGTGACCTCGGTCTCCGCCGGACCACGGGACGCCAGGTCGTAACGCCAGGTCCAGCCGCCGAACTCCAGCCGGCCGTCGTCCTTCTCCTGCCCCGGCCGCCAGCCGATGGCCCGTGGCGGCTCGAGCACGTCGACCTCGTTGGCCACCGCGTAGTGGCCGTCCGGGTGGCGGGGGTGGTACATGCGCATCCGGAAGACCTGCCCCACCTCGGTCAGCGGTGCCCGGTCGACGGGCTCCCGCACCCAGCCGGTGCCGTCGATCGCGGCATGGGTCGCCGGGTCCGCCAGCACCGCGAACACCCTCGCGGCGGGTTCGGCGACGGTCAGGGTGACGCTCAGCTTCTCCTCGCACACGGTCCGCACGCTCCTCGTCGTCTCGTCCTGCGTCTCCCGCAGGCGCGGGAGGGGTGTCCCCCTCTGCAGACGACGGGGCGTGGCGGAACTCATCGGTCCGGGCGGTCTCCGGCCAGCCACGCCAGCAGACGGCCCTGCGACCAGCAGCGACCGACGGCCTCGGCGCGCAGGGCCGTCCCGTCGAACACCGCCAGGCCGAGGATGCTGTGGCCGGAGGCGCGGCGATCGCCGAGGGTCGGTACCGCCGGTGCGACCCCGACCCCCTCCGCCGACACCCAGGCCACCGGGCGGCCGGCCGCCGCGTGGTCGAGGCGGTGCAGGAACCGCAGCCGGCTCTCGAGGGGGAAGCGCGAGAGTGCCCAGGTCGTGGTGACGACGGGCAGGGCGTTCGCGGGCACGCGAGCGACGACCTCCGGGAGCAACTCGACCGCATCACCGCGCAGCAGCAGCGGGGGAGCCGTCGCCGCCAGCGCCGTCTCCGCGTCCAGACCCGCGATCCGCTCCGGCTGGTCCGGTGGCAGGCAGGCACGCAGCCACCGGACGTCGTCGGCGTCGGTCACGTCGAGCGGCTCGAGGTCGACGCCGATGCGGGCGACGACCTCGGGCATCGCCCGAGCCGGAACGGGCCGGTCCCCCACGACCGACGACGACATCTGCACAGGAGACGCCGGGTCGCCCAGCGCGAGGCCGGTGCCGTACCGGATGCCGACGCGGTCGACGGAGAGGTTGAGCCCGGCCGAACGGCCCACGTCGATCAGGCCGACGGCGGGCGCACCCACCCGGTGCGCCGCTTCGGCGATGAGCGGATACAGCACGGCGTGACGCCCGGATTCGTTCGCCCGCACCGGCCGGCGGGTGGCGGCGGCGACCACCGCGTCGGTCCGGTGTAGCAGGGTGTCGATCGCCGCGACGGCGGCGAGGTCGGCGTCGGCGGCGTCGTAGGCCGCAGCGAGCGCCGGGGCGCGTCCGGCGAGGGCGAGGTCGTGCAACGCGGCGAGGATCGCCGCGGGGTGCCGCCTGCGCGCCGGTGCCGTCTCGATGGCCCGCAGTGCCTCGTCGCACTCGCTCAGGGCGACGGCGACGCACCCGTACAGCGGCGACACTCCGCCGGCGTCGGCCTCCCCGAAGCGCCGGTACGTCCGGGCGAGCGGGCCCGCCCGACCCGCGGGTCCGACGCTCCTGCGGTCCGCCCCCGGCATCCCGGCGATCGTAGCCAGGACCAGGAGCGGCCGACCAGGGCACGAGCCGCGGGGTTCAGCACGCCGCGCGGACCCGGTCGAGCACCGTCTCGGAGATCCGGGTCAGGGCCTCGACGTCGGCCGGCGCGAGCCCGTCGAACACCAGCTCGCGCACCGCCTCGACGTGGGCCGGGGCGGCGCCCTCGATCGCCCGGCGCCCGTCGGCGGTGAGCACGACGAAGGCGCCGCGGGCGTCGTCCGCGCATTCCTGCCGCTCGACCAGGCCCCGCTTCTGCATCCGGGACAGGTGGTGGGAGAGCCGGCTCTTCTCCCACTGCAGGGCCTCGGCGAGCTCGAGCACCCGCATCCGGTCCCCGGCACGGTCGGTCAGCGCGACGAGCACGTCGAAGTCGGCGTACGACAGGCCGGAGTCGGCCTGCAGCCGTCGGTGCAGCTGCGCCTGCAGCTGGGCCTGCATGGCGAGGTAGCCGCGCCAGGCCCGCTGCTCCCGCTCGTCGAGCCATCGGGGTTCGGTCACCGGACCAGCGTAGCGGAATAGTTGACGCGTCACCGAAGTTCCGGGAAGGTAGATGACAGATCAACGAACGAGGTGAGGGTCATGCAGTTCGGAGTGTTCTCCGTCAGCGACGTCACGACCGACCCGACGACCGGGCGCACGCCGTCCGAGGCGGAGCGGATCAAGGCGGTCGTCGCGATCGCGAAGAAGGCCGAGGAGGTGGGCCTGGACGTCTTCGCCCTGGGCGAGCACCACAACCCGCCCTTCTTCTCCTCGTCGCCGACCACGACCCTCGGCTACATCGCCGGGCGGACCGAGCGCCTGCAGCTCTCGACGGCCACGACGCTGATCACCACGAACGACCCGGTGAAGATCGCCGAGGACTACGCGATGCTGCAGCACCTGGCCGGCGGGCGCGTCGACCTGATGACGGGCCGCGGCAACACCGGCCCGGTCTACCCGTGGTTCGGCAAGGACATCCGGGACGGCATCGCGCTGGCCATCGAGAACTACGCGCTGCTGCGCCGGCTGTGGGACTCCGACGTGGTCGACTGGGAGGGCCGGTTCCGCACCCCGCTGCGGGGCTTCACCTCGACCCCGCGCCCCCTCGACGGCGTCGCGCCCTTCGTGTGGCACGGCTCGATCCGCAGCCCGGAGATCGCGGAGCAGGCCGCCTACTACGGCGACGGCTTCTTCCACAACCACATCTTCTGGCCGGCCGAGCACACGAAGCGGATGGTCGAGTTCTACCGCCGTCGGTTCGAGCACCACGGCCACGGTGCCGCGGACCAGGCCATCGTCGGGCTCGGCGGGCAGGTGTTCCTGCGCAGGAACAGCCAGGACGCGGTCCGCGAGTTCCGGCCGTACTTCGACAACGCCCCGGTCTACGGGCACGGGCCGTCGCTGGAGGACTTCACCCGGGAGACCCCGCTGACCGTGGGCAGCCCGCAGCAGGTCATCGAGCGGACCCTCGGATTCCGCGACTACGTCGGCGACTACCAGCGTCAGCTGTTCCTCGTCGACCACGCGGGCCTGCCGCTCAAGACCGTGCTCGAGCAGCTCGACATCCTCGGCGAGGAGGTCGTGCCGGTGCTGCGGCGCGAGTTCGCCGCGCTCAAGCCGGCGCACGTCCCCGACGCCCCGACCCACGAGTCGCTCGTCGCTGCTCGCGGCGGTGCCCACGACTCCACCGTCCACGCCCCGGTCGACGACGTCACCGGGCGGGCGCCGGAGGAGGCGGCCTGAATGAGCAGGATCGCCGTGGTGAGCGCGGGCTGATCGCCGGCGGCCCCGAGTGCCGGTGGGGGCGAGGGGGATGTGCGACCGGGCCCGACGGTGGCAGCATCTCTGGTCCGCGTGCACGAGGGGGTGTGCCATGTCCGACGTCGCCCGACCCACCTCGGGTCGCTACGACGTCCTCGCCGACGTCGACGTCCGGGACCCGGAGCGGTAACGAGACCAGCTCCGCCCGGACTCGGGGAGGTGGGCGCTCCTGCGTGCGGGCGATCGAGCCGGTGGACGACCTGGTCGCCGGGGCGGCAGGCAGGGCGTAGCCGCCGCTGCTCGATCGGCAGCCGCACCCCCGCGAGGCGTGGTTCTGGCAGCGGGAGTCGTGAGTTCTGGCGACGGGAGTCGTGAGTTCTGGCGGCGCGCCCGTCGCTGCACCGCGACGGGAGGCCCGGCACCACGAGCCGTTCGCTCGGATCCCGTCCTGCCGCGCAGCGAGGTCGGGCCTCGAGGGCCTGGAACGGGTCGAGCCGACGAGTGATCGT
The DNA here is from genome assembly GCF_047200735.1 of Pseudonocardia oceanicola. Lineage (NCBI taxonomy): Bacteria > Bacillati > Actinomycetota > Actinomycetes > Pseudonocardiales > Pseudonocardiaceae > Pseudonocardia > Pseudonocardia oceanicola. The sequence goes on along the minus strand of NZ_JBJZON010000006.1, from coordinate 172,042 downwards.
GTCAGGCGTTGCTCTCGCCGGGGATCCCGATTCCGTCGGGGATCGAATGTATGTTCGGATCATGTGGCCGACCGGATACGTTCCGGCCGGGCTGGCGGAGATGGCGCCCGGCCCGGAGTTGGCTGCTGTGCTGGCCGGGATCGACGTGGCGGCGGTGCCGGCGGGGGAGCGGGTGACGGTGCTGCAGGCCTGGCACCGTCAGGACAGCCACACCCGGGCGCGGTTGTACCGGGCGATCGTCGCGGTGGGGCACGCCGACCCGGAGCGGCCGGACTCGTCCGAGGAGTGGCCCGAGCCGTTCGTGGACTGGGCCGACGAGGTGCGGGCCGCGCTGTCCTGGACCCGCCGGGCTGCGGACGGGCATGCCGACGACGCCTACTTCCTGGTGCGCGAGCTGCCGCTGGTCTGGGCGGCGTTGGAGCGGGGACAGATCGACCCGCCGAAGGCGGCGGTGTTCCTGCGGCACCTCGTCGGACTGCCGGCGGCGCAGGTCGCGCACCTCTGCGGGTTGGTGTTGCCGCGGGCGCGGCGGTGGACGACCAGTGAGATCTCGCGGCGGTTGCGCCGGTTGATCGTCGAGATCGATCCGGCGCACTACGAGCGACGGTTCCGGGCGGCCCATGCTCGGCGTGGGGTGTCGGCGTGCGTGGTCGAGGACGGCACGGCCACGGTGTCGGCGTACGGCGTGGCCCCGGAGGACGCCGATGCGGCGGTGTCGCGGGTGGACCGGCTCGCGCGTCAGGTGAAGCGGGCGGGGCATCCGGGGCGGTTGGACCAGATTCGGGTGGACCTGTTCATCGGGTTCCTCGACGGCCGGCTCCACGCCGTGAACGACGAGCAGATCGTGGCCGTCATGGTGCGGGACGCGGCCGAAGCCCTGGCTGCGTCACCGGCGGACCGGGCTCGGGCCGGTGCCCGGGGCGCGACCCGAGCCGGCTCGGCACGCTCGTCTGCCGGGAGGTCGACCCACGACGCGGAGCCGACCCACGAGCCTGTGTCGGCCACGACGTGCAGCCCACACAGGACTCGGGACTTGCACGCGGCCCGGCGCCGCGTGAGGACGTGGCCCGGCCCGGTCCTGCGGCGGAATCGTCGGTGCGGGCGCGGCAGGGGGTGCATCTGCAGATCGCGCTCTCGACCGTGCTCGGGCTCGACGACCGGCCCGCGGTCCTGCCCGCGCTGGGGCCGATCCCGGCCTGTCGGGCGCGGCGGGTCGTGGTCGCCCAGCACGGGGCGCCGTGGCGGTACGCGGTCACCGGTCCGGACGGGCGGCTGGTGCGGGCCGGTGCGCTGCGCACCCGGCCTGATCCGGCCGATCTCGCCGTCGAGGGCCCGCCGGCGGCGGCGACCGCTTCCGGCGCGCCGGGTCTGGTGGATCTGCTGGTCGATGCGGAGTTGTTGGCGCGGCTGGCCGAGCAGGGCAGTGGTCTGCCCACGTCGTGGCGGCCGGTGCTGGCCGAGATCATCGCCGCCCGTGGCCGCGATCTCGACGACGATCCGGGCGCTCGCTTCCCGCACACCGGGTTGCGTCGGCATGTGGAGTTCCGGGACCGGCACTGCGCGTTCGCGGGCTGTCTGGCCCCCGCGCGCACGGCGGACCTGGACCACACCCGTGACCACGCACGGGGTGGGCGCACCACGTCGGACGGACTGGGGCCGCTGTGTCGGCATGATCACGGGCTCAAGCACCGCGGCTGGATGCTCACCCAACCCGAGCCGGGGCGCTTCACGTGGCGCAGCCCGCTCGGGCACATCTATCGCACCCGTTCCGAGCCGTTGCTGCCCCCGCCGCCCCCGCCGCTGCCGGTCCCACCCGAGGACGACTCCTGCTGCAACGGCACCGACACCGCCCGGAACGAGGAGCGGCGTCCCGACCCACCCCTGATCGTCTGGCGACCCCCGACACCAGCGGAGGACCCCCGGCCACCACCCCCGCCGTCCACCGACCTCGACGAGCCACCGCCCTTCTGACCCTGCCCTGCACCCCTGCAGCGCCCGTGCTGCGCGTGCGAGGGCCGACCGGTGCTGCTCTCGATCCGCCACGCAACTCGTGCGGCGCCTCGGAAGCGCGGCTACGTCGACGAGTCAGGCCCCGGCCGGCCGCATCCGGCGACGACGTCGATCCGGTCGAAGCCCTCGCCGGCCGAGGGCGGGACGAGCCGGCCCGGGTGCCGAGCACGCCGACGAGGGGGACCGGCGCGCGGCGACCCGGCGCCGGGTGCACTCGGGCCCGCCCGGGCGTCAGCGCCGCATGCGGTCCATCTCGCTGCGGATGCGCCGCTCGCTGATCGGACCACGGAAGGCGTCCCAGGCGTTGGCGCCCAGGCCGATGCCCCACAGGACCAGGGGGAACACGGGCCAGAAGAACGGCGCCCCGGTCCAGGCCCACACCGCCACGAGCATGCCGTTGACGGCCAGGTACACCAGCAGGTGCACCCAGAAGCCGTTCTTCTTCTCCAGCCGCTTCACGGCCTCCGTGCGGAGCTGCTCCTCCGCCGGCCCGCCAGCTACGGCGGCGGTGTCCTTGCGGTCGTCGATGCTCATCGGGCTCTCCCTCCGGATTCCGGCCGGCGCGGAGCCGGCACGTCACGAGCGTCCGCCCGGCGGCCGCGCGGGTGGAGTGCCGGAGGGCCCGCGTCGGTCGCCCGAGGGACCCGGGTCGGCCGGACCTCAGGCCTTGAGCCAGTCCTCGAACCGGGTCGCGCCGATCCGGGCCTCGCCGGCGGGGACGAGCGCATCGCCGATCGTGGTGCCGAAGTAGCGGGCGTCGGGGCTCGTGGCGACGGTGCGCGGGTCCTCGCGAGAGGCGAGGACCTCGCGCACGAACTCCTCCATCGTGCGGCGGTCGGGCCCGGCCAGGTCGACGGTCCGGCCGAGTGGTGCGCCCGTGGCGAGCTCGGCGAGCGCGGCCACGACGTCCGCCGCGGCGACCGGCTGGAAGGAGCCCTCGGGCAGGGTCACCGTGTCCTCCTGGGTGGCCGCGTCCGCGATGGTGCCCAGGAACTCGAAGAACTGAGTGGCGCGCAGGATCGTGAACGGGATCTCCGACGCCGTGACCAGCTCCTCCTGGGCGACCTTGGCGCGCAGGTAGCCCGCCTCGGGCGGCCGGTCGGTGCCGACGACGGACAGGGCGACGTGGTGCCCCACTCCGGCCTCCCGCTCGGCCGCGAGCACAGTCGTGGTCGAGCGGGTGAAGAAGTCGAGCACCGGACCGTCCTCGAACGACGGCGAGTTGGTGACGTCGACGACGACCTGCGCACCGCCCAGGGCGTCGGCCACCCCCGCCCCCGTCACGGTGTCCACGCCGGTCGACGGCGAGGCGGGCACCACCTCGTGCTCCCACCCGCGCAGCGCCTCCACCAGCGCTGACCCGATCAGACCCGTACCCCCGACGACGACGATCCGCATGGCCGAACCCCTTCCGCTGAACTCGGATACCTGATGTCCGGGATGCTACTCGGACAAACACTATCCGAGTCAAGTAGGCTGACGGGGTGAAGATGTCCGGGGGAGTGGAGTGGGCGCTGCACTGCTGCGTGGTGCTCACGGGCACCACCGGCCCGGTGCCCGCCGCGAAGCTCGCCGAGTTCCACGACGTGTCGCCGACCTACCTGGCCAAGCAGCTGCAGGCCCTGTCCCGCGCCGGTCTCGTGCGCTCGGTGCAGGGGCAGGCGGGCGGGTACGTGCTGACCCGGGACCCGGAGGAGATCACCGTGCTCGACGTCGTCGAGGCCGTCGACGGGCCCGAGCCGGCCTTCGTGTGCACGGAGATCCGGCAGCGGGGGCCACTCGCCGCCGCGCCGGAGGCGTGCACCACGCCGTGCCCGATCGCCCGGGTGATGATCGAGGCGGACCGCGCGTGGCGCGGCGCGCTGCGCGGGGTCTCGATCGCGGACCTCGCCGGCGACGTCGCCCGGACGACGGGAGCGGAGACCCTCCCGCGGGTGCGCGCCTGGCTGCAGGGCCTCGCGGGGTAGGCCTCGCGGGGTAGGGCCTCCCGGAAGGACTCCGCCCGTGCCGCCCGGGCACCTCGTGTCGACCTTGGCGACGGGTGAGCCGACCGCCGGCCGCCAGGGTCCATCGGCCCGGGAAGGGCCCGTCCGGGCCCGGGACCCCGTGGACCCCGCGGGGTCGTCCGCCCCTGCCGTCGACCACCCCTCGTACAGCAAGGTCGTCGGCGGGGACGAGTCGGGCCGTGGCGGGGGACGAGGGGGGCTGCGGGGTGGTTCGCGCCGGGGGGTACGGGGGCGTCCGCGGGGGTCGTCGCCGCTGGTGGCTGTGGGTGGCCTGGCCGCTGGCGGTCTCGGCGGTGCTGGCGATCGAGTGGGCGCTGCTGCACGAGCGGATCGAGGCGGACATCGCCCTGCTGTTCGCCAGCGGACGGGACACCGAGGAGGTCCCCGCGCCGACCCCGCCGCTCCCACCCCTGCCGGCAGCGCCCGCGCCGGTCGCCGCCGGAAGCGTCGGGACCGTCGACCTGCGCACCGTGCGGACGTGCGCGCCCGGGGAGGACTGCCTCGTCCGGATCCACGTCGGGCTCCGGCCCGCTCCCGAACCGATGACCGTCGACTGGTCCGTGCGGCTCGACGACCTCTGCGGCGGGACCGCCGGCACTCTCGCGGCCGGCATGGTGAGCGTCCAGGCGGGCGCGGACCGCGCCGACGTCGTCGCGGCGGTCCGGATGCCCGAGGCCCCCGCCACCGCCCTCACCGCTGTCACCGGCGGGGCGCCCGGGGCCGCGGCGAGTCCCGCGGTCCGCGTCCCGCCGACGGGCGGGTGCACTCCGTGACCGGCCGGGGGTGGTCCCGGTGAGGCCCGCGCGGCCCCTCCGCCGGGTGCGACGCCTGCTGCCCGGCCGGCGGCGCGTCTCCACGTGGGCGCGTGACGAGCGGCCCGCGCGGTCGGCCCGGCCGCCTCGGGATCCCCGCAAGCGCGGGCTGGCGTTCGACGTCGTCGCGGTGCTGGCCACGCTGGTCCTGGTCCTGGCCGGGCTGGCGAACCTCGCCGTCGTCGAGGGAATCGACACCGCGGTGCGGCAGGCCGTCATCGCCGCCGGCGGGCTGGTGCTGCTGGCGCTGTTCTGGCGGGTCCGGGTCGGAGTGCTCGGGGTGCTGGGCGTCGTCTGCTACTCCGCCGCGGTCGTGCTGCTCGCCGCCGTGCCGGTGGTCGGTCTGGCGGCGAACGGCGCGCGCCGCTGGATCGCCGTCGGCGGGTTCACCTTCCAGCCCTCGGAACTCGCGAAGCTGGGCATGCTGCTGGTGGTCGCCGGGGTGCTGGGGTCGCACCGTCCGGCGGGGCGCCGGTTCGTCGCCGCGCTCGTGCTGGCCGCCGTGCCGATCGTGCTGACCGTGCTGCAGCCGGACCTGAGCACCACGACGCTGCTGGTGGCCGTCGCCGTCGCGCTGCTGATCATCGGGCGGGTGCCGGCGAGGTATGTGCTGCCGGTGTTCGCGACGGCCGCCGTCGCGGCGCCGCTGGCCGTCGGGCTGCTGCGGCCCTACCAGGTGGAACGGCTGGGCAGCTTCCTGGCCGGTGCCGCGGAGTCACCGGCCGGAGCCGGCTGGGCCGTCGCGCAGGCGCGGATCGCGCTGGCCACGGGCGGGGCGTTCGGCCGCGCCGGGCACCCGCTCACGGACGTCCTGGAGCGGTACCTGCCCGAGCGCGACACCGACCTGGCCCCGGCCAGCGTCGTCCTGCAGTTCGGGATGGTGGCCGGGGTGCTGGTGCTGCTGGCCGCGATCGTGCTGGTGTGGCGGCTCGCGGTCGCCTCCCGCACCTCGCGCACGGCCCACGGGGCCCTGCTCGCGGGCGGGCTCGCCGTGCTGTTCGGCACCGAGGTCGTGGTGTCGGTCGGCGGCAACCTCGGCCTGCTGCCGCTCGCGGGAGTGCCGTTCCCGCTGGTCAGCTACGGCGGGACCGCGGTGGTGGTGCACCTCGCGGCGATCGGGGTGGTGCTCGGGGTCCGGCGGGACGGGGCCCGCCGGGTGCTGTGGGCCGCGCCGGAACGGCTGCGGCCGCGGCTGGTCCGGGTCGCCGCGCTGGGCGTGACCGCGGTGCTGGTCACCTTCGGGGCCTTCGGCTGGCGGTTGGAGGCGGTCGAGGGCCCGGCGCTGGTCGCCGCCGGCCAGCAGCAGATGGAGCGGTGCGTCCGGCTCCCGGCGCCACGGGGGGAGATCACGGACCGGCACGGCGCCGTCCTCGCCGTCGACGCCGCCGCGACCGACTCCGGCACCGCCCGGATCGAGGCGGTCCCGGCCCTGGTCCGGCCCGCTGACGTCGACCGGCTCGCGGGCCTGCTCGGCCGCCCGGCGGCCGACGTGCGTGCGGACCTGGACGCCGCGCCCGAGACGACCCTGTCCCTGGAGCTGGGGGTCCTTCCCGTCGCCGAGACCCGCGCGGTCGCCGGGATCCCCGGCGTGCGGGCCGCGGCCGAGCCGCGCCGCAGCTACCCCACGGGTGAGCTGCTCGGCCCGGTGCTGGGCTACATCGGGGTCGCGACCGAGGCGCAGACCCGCCGGGACCCCTCGCTGGGGTCCGGTGTCGTCGTCGGCCGGGCGGGGCTGGAGGCGAGCTACGACGCCGTGCTGCGCGGCCTCGACGGCGAGCAGTGCTACTGGGTGACCCCGGCCGGTGTCCCGACCGCGAGCGGCATCCGCCGCGAGCCGGTCCCGGGCGCCGACCTGCGCACCGCCCTCGACCTGCCGCTGCAACAGCGGCTGACCGACTCGCTGCGGGCCTCGCTCGGCGCCCAGCGCAACCCGCGGGCGGTCGGCGCCGCCGTCGCGATGGACCCGCGGGACGGCCAGGTCCTCGCCCTGGCGAGCCTGCCGGCGTACGACAACAACCTGTTCGGCCCGCCGGTCGACGTGCAGGCGCTGCGGGCCGTGGAGTCGCGGCCGGGGCACCCGACCCTGGAGCACGCCAGCCAGGTCGCGGTGCCGCCCGGGTCGACCTTCAAGTTGGTCGTGGCGGCCGCGAACGTGGTGCACGGGACGATCCCGCCCGAAACGATCATCCCGACGGGGGCGAGCTTCACCCTGGCCGGCCACACCTTCGGCAACTGGCGACCGATGGGGCCGATGAACCTGCCGCAGGCGATCGCCTGGTCGAACGACGTGTACTTCTACAAGCTCGCGGCGCTGATGGGGCCGGACCCGATCATCGAGGCTGCGCACGCGCTCGGCGTCGGGGCGCCGACGGGCATCGACCTGCCCGGCGAGTCCGGCGGCTACCTCGGCACTCCGCAGACGATCGCCGACGACGGCGGCCACTGGTACGGCGGCACGACCGTGATCCTCGGCATCGGGCAGGGTCCCCTGCAGGTCACGCCGCTGCAGAACGCCCGCTGGACGGCCGCCATCGCGACCGGGCAGCTGGTCACGCCCAGGCTGGGGATGGCGGTCGGCACCCCCGAGACCGGGTACACCCGATTGCCCCTGCCGGCGCCGGTCCCGGTGCCCTTCGCCGCCGCACTGGGCCCGGTGAAGGACGGGATGCGCGCGGTGGTGCGCGGGGGCACGGCCACGTCGCTGTCGACCCTGCCGTTGGACGCGGGGGGAAAGACGGGCACCGCGCAGGACGGCAGCCTGTCGGGCGACGAGTACGACAACTGGATCTCCGTGGTCGCACCGCTCGACGCGCCGACCGTGGTGATGACCAGTCTGGTCCAGGGCCACGGCAAGGGCGGGAACAGCGCGAGCCGGATCGCCCGCGAGGGGCTGCAGCAGTACGTGGAGGCGCCGCCGGGTTCCTGAGCCCGGAGCAACGGGTGGGAACCCGGCGGGAATCCGGCGGCGGGTATATCCGGCGGGGCCCGGGGTCGGGTCGCGGAGGTCCCGCTCAGGCCCGGGTGTAGGCCTCGAGCACCCCGGGCAGGGTGAAGGCGCGCGCGGCGCCCTCGGCCACGCAGGTCGACGGGTTCTCCGCCTGCTTGACCGGCAGCCCGAGACCCGCCTCCAGCGCGGCCCGCAGCCCGCGGGTCGGCGAGGCGCCCCCGACGAGCAGCACGCCGTCGGCGGCGAGGTCGTCCAGCGCGCGGGCGGGGAGGTCGTCCAGGCACCCGATCAGCGAGGACGCGAGCTCCGCCACCCGCGGCGCCACGACGCCGTGCAGTTCCGCCGCGCGCAGGCGCAGCGTGCGAGGGCGGCCGTTGTCGCCGTCGCGCCCGACGACCACGACCTCCGCGCCGTCGGGCGCCGCCCCGGCGCGGATGGTCAGCTCCTCCGCGGCGTCGCGGCCGACGACCAGGTGGTGCTGCTCGCGGACGTGCCGGCGCACGGCGGCCGCGATCGCGTCGCCGGCCACCCGGCGCGAGCGCACGGCCAGTATCTCGCCGAAGCACAGGGCGACGATCTCCGCGGTGCCGGCGCCCACGTCGGCGACCATGTGCACCCGCCGGTCGAGCGGGTCGACACCGCAGCCGATGGCGCCCGCGACCGGGCCGGCCAGGGCGAGGACGCGGACGATGCCGGCCTCCTCGGCGGCCTCGACCAGGGCCCGCCGCTCCAGCGGGCTGGCCCCGGCCGGGACGGTGAGGGCGGCGGTCAGCCGCGTGCGCTGCCAGGGCCGCGGGAACACCCGGCGGACGACCGCGCGCAGGTAGCGGCGGGCCGTCTCGAGGTCGGTGATGACGCCGTCGCGCACCGGCCGGACGGCGTGCGCCCCGGAGGGGACCCGGTCGACCAGCTCGGCGGCCTCGCGGCCCACGCTCACCCCCTGGCCGTGCGGGCGGCCGAGCATGACCGACGGCTCGTCGTACTGGAACCCGCCCTCGGCGTCGTAGAGCACCGTGGTCCCGGTGCCGACGTCCATGCCGAAACGCGCCATGGTCCACCCCCAGATCTCGGCACGGCGCCCCCCGTGCCGCCCCCTGCCAGCCTGGTACCTCGGCACCGTCCCGCGGCAGGGCCGAAGGACCGGTTGTGCGGCCCGTCAGGCGTCCGCGGTCTCCGCCGCGGCCGCCGTGCGCACGACGACCACCGGACACGGGCCTCGGTGGACCGCGAGCCGGGCCGGCTCGTCCCAGCGCCCGGCCCCGTCGGGCCGGCCGAGGACCAGCGCCGCGGCACCCGAGGCGCGTTCCAGCACGTGCTCGACGAACGGGCCGCGTACCCCGGCCGACTCCACCCGGACCTCGGGGAAACGGGCGGTCCACGGTTCGAGCGCGGTGTCCAGCGCGGCGGCCGCGACGGCGTCGGCGTCGGCGTCGCCGCTCTCGGGAACCTCGACGACGAGCGGGACGCCGCGACCGGCGGCGAGCGGGAACGCGACGGCGAGCAGCGGTGCCTCCCGCGCGGGGTCCGTGACGGCGGCGACCACCACCGACCGGTGCCGGCGGTGCGGCGCGCGGACGACCGCAACGGGGCAGCGGGCGCGGCCGACCAGGTCGAGGGCGACGGAGTCGTCGGCGGCCTCCGGTGGGTCGTCGCGCCCGCCCATGCCCACGACCAGCAACGACGCGGTGCGTGCGGCCTCGAGCAGCGCGGGCCCCGGCGCCCAGTGGGAGACGCGGCGCAGCACCTCGACCTCCGGGGCGACGGCGAGGGCCCGGGCCGTGGCCCGGTCCAGCAACGCCTCGCCGCGGTGCGCCGACTCGTCCGGCCGCACGGCGTGCACCAGGACGAGGGGGACACCGAAGGCGCGGGCCTCGCCCGCCGCGAACGCGACGGCGAGCAGCGAGGCGCTGCTCCCGTCGACACCGACCGCCACGGGCGATCCGGACACGGTCACCGTTCTTCCTCCCGATCGAGCACCTGCCGAGCGTGGGCCGGGGCGGGCGTTCCCCGTGAACGCCCGCCCCGGCGGGTTCCACTCGTCCGCTCCCCAACGACGAGTGGCGGCCGGCGCGGTGCCTTCACGCTGCCGGCGACGTCGATGGTGCCCGCGGGCCACGGCCGTGAGCAGGGCCGAAAGTCCCGGGTTCGGGCGGGGGCGCTCAGCCGACGTGCGTCGCGCCCGCGACCTCGCTGCGGGCGACCTGCACCAGGCGCCGGGCGAGGTCGGTGAGCGCCTCGGCCGCGGCCAGCTCGCTGGCCACGCCCGGGACGTCGGCGTCCGGCGGGGCCAGCCGCGCCTGCCCGGTGCCGACGAGCCGGTCGGAGACCCGGTCGTACAGCCGGGCGACCGCCCGCGTCACCCCGGATTCCGCCTCGAGGTCCACGATCACGGTCCAGCGCGTGGTCGGCGGCAGCCCGGAGGCGCGGGCGCGGCTCGCGGCCGTCAGGGCGTCGGACAGGGTGTGTGCGGTGGTCTCTTCGGTCATCTCGCGGTCCCTCCCGCCGTGGTGGGTCGAGCGTGCCCCCGTCGGCCGCGCGAGGGAAGGGCCCGACGTCCCTCGGCCGCCGGGCGTCACGGATCGGCCGTGCACCCGGCCGGGCGCGGGTGTGGGGGGACCGGTGCGGGCCCGGCCGCGTGGCGGCGGCCACGTGGTCGGACCCGCACCGGCGACGGGCCGCCCACCCGGGGGCTGGGGGGTGTAGCGCGGGTGGGCGGCCCGGGTCCACGAGGACGGGCGGAACCGGCGTCCGGGGCCGGGACGGCGCCGGGACGACGGTGAGCGTGGCGGAGCGGGACGCGGAGGGACCGTGTCCGGATGGTGCACACCCGTGACGGTGGAGTCATGGGACCCGCTCGAAAAGGCCGGGCGCGCTGTGGGCTCAGGCGGACCGGATGTGCGCAGACTAGCGCTCCGAGGGTGCCGCCGCACCCGCCGGGAGCCGGCCGGTCTCGACGACTTCCAGGGCCAGGTCGCGCAGCTTGCGGTGCAGGCGGCGGGAGGCGGTGCGCAGCCGGTCGAACGCCTGCTCCCGGGTGATCAGGTGGCGCGCCATCAGGATGCCGATGGCGGTGCCGATGTCGCGGCTGGAGCGCAGGGCCTCGTCCAGCTCGGCGCAGCGGCGGCGGTTGCGCGCGTCGGTGACCGCGAGGGCCGCGTGCGCGGCGAGGACCGTGCCGATCGCGACCGCGTGGTCGTCGAAGGCGCCGGGGGTCGCGGACGAGAGGGTGAGGGCGCCCAGGACGTCGTCCTCGACGAACAGCCGGAAGCAGAGCAGCGCACGCACGTCGGTCTCGGCGACGGCGCGGCGGCTGAACCCGGGCCACCGGTCGTCCGTGGCCAGGTCGGCCACCGAGCAGACGATGCGGTCGTGCAGCACGCCCAGGCAGGGGCCCTGCCCGACCTCGTGCTGGATCTCGTCGACCCGCTTCGCGGTCCCGCCGGTCGGCGCCACGGAGACGATCCCGCCGTGGCGGTCCCGCAGCGAGATGCCCGCGTGGTCGCAGCCGGGCACCGCCGCGACGGCGTAGAGGGTGATCCGCTCCTGGGCGTCCTCGGGGGTCGCTGCGGTCCGCAGCGCGCGGGCGAGCCGGGCGAACCGCTCGGCCAGCTCGACGCCGCCGGTCACCGCGCGTCCTTCAGGACGCGCAGCAGGTCGGCCAGGGTGACGATCCCGGCCACCCGGCCCCCGTCGAGGACCGGCACGACCCGGACGTCCGCCTCGCGCATGCGGTGCACGAGGCCGAGCAGGTCGCCGTCGGGGGTCGCGGTCGGCGCGTTCGTGCGCACCAGCGGCTCGACGGCGGCGGTGCCCCGCCTGTCGCCCGACGGGTCGGGGACGAGGTCCGCCTCGGCGAGCATGCCGACGAACCGGTCCTCCTCGTCGACCACCGGTACGTCCGACAGCCCGTGGGCGGCGAGTGCCGCGGCGGCGTCGCGGACGGTGGACCGTACCGCCACGACGAGCACCGGGCCGCTCATGACCTCACGCACGCGCACCCGCGGAGCGTGCCGCGTGCACCGTGCCGCGGCCAGGGTCCGAAGCCCCGAGACCACCTGGTGCAGCGCACGGTCAGCGGGCGGTGTCCACGTGGGCGTCCGGGCCCGGGAAGAACACGGACTCGTGACCGTCCTGCCAACGCACCCGGTAGTGCTCGGTGTCGCCCTCGCCGCCGAGCACGGCGACGATCGTCCCGCGCCTGCGGGCCGTGTCGAGGGTGTTGGTCTCGATGACGATGCGGTCGCCGACGTGTGCCTGCACGATGCCTCCCTGCACGCGGGTGGGCACCCCAGGATCCCGCCTCGACCGCCCCGGGGCCAGGGGCCGACGGGTCCCGGACCCGATAGGGACTTCCGGCCCTGGTGCGCGGCGGGTGCATCGCCCAGGCTCGCCATCCGACACCGTGCGAACCGCGGTGATGCATGCGTGTACCGGGTCCCGTCGTCGAACGGCCCGGCCCGCCACCTCTGCCGGGCGGCCCACCGGTCCGCTCGTCCACCCACCCCGCCCGCCGCCTGCGTGCGGCGCCGCACGAGGAGCCCGATGACCCTCACCGCGCTGCCCCTCACCTCCGCCCCCCTGCAGTCGCGTGTCCCCGTGCAGTCGCGCCCGGGCGGGTTCGCCGCCGTGCCGGAGGTCGACGCGGTGACGCCGGCGGTGGCGCGACTCGCCCGCGAGTTCGCCGGGCGCGTCTCGCGCCGGACGGTCGCGCGGGTGGTGCGCAGCTGCCGCGCGGACCTGTCCGGGGTGCCGGCGGGGGCCGTGCCGGAGCTGCTGGAGCGGTTGGCCCGGCAGCGCCTGCTCGACGTCCTGGCCGACGGGACGTCCGGCGCCTGAGCCCGGCGGTCCCGGTCTCCGGGCCTCGGGTCCCGCGGGCTCGCCCGGGCAGGCGATCCCCGGCCCCACGAACCCGGCCCCACGAACCCGGCCCCACGAACCCGGCCGCACGAACCCGGCCCCACGAACCCGGCCGCACCAACCCGGCCGCACCAACCCGGCCGCACCAACCCGGTCGGACTCAGTCCTGCAGCAGGGCGGGGAGCATGCCGGGCCGGGGCAGCACGTCGCGCCGCGGCGGCGCCGGTTCGGGCACCACGAGCACCGGGCAGCGCGCCGCGGCCAGGACGTCGTCCCCCGGTGAGCCGGCGACGGCCCGCACCAGGGCGCCCCGACCGGACCGGCCCAGGACGAGCAGCTCGGCGTCGACGGAGAGCATCGTGAGCACCGCGGCCGCGTCCCCGTGCACCACGATCGGGTGCAGCGGCAGCGTCCGGTAACCGATCCGCCACGGCGAGACCAGGTGCTCGAGGTCGCGCCCGGCCTCCTCGGCGGTGCCGCCGCGGTCGGGGCCGAACCCGCCGTCCGGGCCGAACGGGCCGGGCAACAGCCGGGCGAGGTCGAGCAGCCCGTGCGTCCGCGCCCGCCAGGCCCGGACCACGACCAGCTCGGCGCTCCGGTCGAGCGCCTCGTCGACCGCCGTTCGCAGCACCTCCTCCGGGGTCCACGGCGCGATCCCGACCACGACCCGGCCGCGCGCCGTCTCGTCGGCCGGCACGACGGCCGTCGGGCAGAAGGCGCTGCCGAGCACCGGCTCGGCGGCGGGGGCGGGCAGCGCCAGCAGCGTCGCGTCGGCGGTGAGCGAGCGCAGCGCCCGGCCGAGCGGATCGGGCAGCCGGCGGCGCTGCACCGGCAGGCGCGGGTACTCGCCGCGCAGCCGGCGCACCGCCTGCGCGCCGTCGGCCTGCGTCCCGACGACCTCCAGCGGCAGATCCCGCCGGCAGGCCTCGGCGGCCGCCCAACGCTGTGCGGCGATCCCGGCCACGGTGCCGCCGTCGTCGAGGACGAGGACGGGCCGGGCCGGGACGGCGGCGGTCACGAGCGGCCCGCGACGACGGGCCGGACGGGGCGGGGCCGGACCGGGCGGGGCCGGGGGGAACGGGACCACATGGGCCCAGCCTCCGTTCCGCACACCCCCGCCCGGGAGGGCCGGAAGTCCCCTGTCGGCCCGCCGGGGTCGGCGGCGGACCCGCGGGCTCCCCACGGGCGGGGCGTCCGGCGGCCGGCCCGGCCGCTGGCGCGCAGGTCCCGCCGTGCGTAGCGTTCAGGTCCGTGGCGCGGCCGGGACGTCGACGCGCCACGCGGACGGGGGACCGCGGAGGGGGCACGATGTCCGTCGACGAGCCGGTCTCCGGCGCGGGTCCGCGCCGGAGACCGAACGGCACACCTGCGGACCCGTCGCTGACCTTTCCCGACCAGCCCCGGCTCGAGCTCGACCAGCTGCTCCGCCAGCTGGTGCAGCGGGCCGGCGAGGTCATGTCGACCCAGGGCCGACTGCGCGGGCTGTTGCGCGCCAACCAGGCCGTCATCGCCGACCTCGCGCTCCCCACGCTGCTGCGCCGGATCTGCGAGGCCGGCCGCGAGCTCGTCGACGCCCGGTACGCCGCGGTCGGCGTCCTCGGCGGGGACGGACGGATCGCCGAGCTCGTCCACGTGGGCATGGACGAGGCGACGGTGCGGGCGATCGGCGGTCTGCCCCAGGGCAAGGGGCTGCTGGGCGCGGTGCTCGACGAGGACAGGCCGATCCGGTTGTGCGGCCTCGCCGACGACCCGCGCTCGGCCGGCGTCCCGCCCGGCCATCCGCCGATGCGCAGCTTCCTCGGGGTCCCGATCCGGGTCCACGACAAGGTCTTCGGGAGCCTCTACCTCGCCGAGTCCCGCCGGGGCGAGTTCACCGCGGAGGACGAGGAGCTGACCCGCGCGCTCGCGGCCACCGCCGCCTTCGCGATCGACAACGCGCGGCTCTACGAGTCCACCCGGCGCCGGGGCGAGTGGCTGGCGGCCACCGCCGCGGTGACCCGCGAGACGCTCGACCCGGCCGACGGCCGGCCGCTCGGCACGATCGCCGAGCGCAGCCGGGAGCTCGCCGCCGCCGACCTCGCCGTGGTGCTGCTGCCCGCGGACGACGGCGCGCTGCGGATCGAGCTCGCGGCCGGCTGCCCCGGTCAGCGCGGGTTGGCCGCCCAGCTGGCCGGCCGGTCCGTGCCGATGGAGGGGACGGTGTCCGGGCACGTCTTCGTCACCTCCCGGTCGCTGCGGTTGTCCGACCCGCATGAGGCCCCGGGCCTCGAATCGGCCGTGGCCATCCGCGAGCTGCGCATCGGGCCGGTCCTCGTCGTGCCGCTGCTCGGGGCCGAGCGGACGGAGGGCGTGCTGATGCTGGCCCGCACCGCCGGGCGGGCGCCGTTCACCGAGGAGGACCTCGAGATGACCGCCGGGTTCGCCAGCCAGGCGGCGGTCGCGCTGGAGCTCGCCGCGTCCCGGGTCGAGCGGGAGCGGCTGCGGGTGCTCGACGAGCGCGAGCGGATCGCCGCCGACCTGCACGACCACGTCATCCAGCGGCTCTTCGCGGCCGGGTTGTCCCTGCAAGGCATCGCGGCCCGGGTCCGGGGTACCGAGGGCACGCAGCTGACGCAGGTCATCGGCGACCTCGACGACACCATCGCGCAGATCCGCACCAGCATCTTCTCGCTCCAGCGCAGCGGCGACGACGAGGGCGTCCGCAGCCGGATCCTCGCCGTGGTCACCGAGGCGGCCCGGCTGCTCGGGTTCACCCCGCTGCTGCGGTTCAGCGGCCCGGCCGAGACCCTCGTCGCGGCCGCCCACGACGCGGCTCTGGTCGACGACCTGATCGCCGTCCTGCGGGAGGCGTTGGTCAACGTGGCGAAGCACGCCCGGGCGTCGCGGGTCGAGGTGGACGTCGTCGCCGAGCCGGCCGGGAGCGACGACCGGATCCTCCTCGTGGTGACGGACGACGGGAGCGGTCCCGGGAACGGGGCCCGGCGCAGCGGCCTCGCGACCATGGAACGGAGGGCGCGGCGCCGCGGGGGCACCTTCGAGCTCGCTCCGCACCCCCCGCGGGGCTCGCGGCTCACCTGGGCGGCGCCCCTGTCCTGAGCGGCTCGGTCCCGGGCCGATGCGGGGTCCGGCGGGGACCTTCGGCCCTGCCCGGGACGCGGCGTCCTCCCCAGGCTGGCGCCATGGCCGCACCACCGCGCCGGGACCGGCTGCCCCGGCGCCGCTCCGACCGTCTCGCGGATCTCGCCGCGTGGGCGATCTGCGTGCTGGCGCTCGTGGCTCTGGGTGCGGGCGTCGTGGTCGGCCTCGGCGTGCACCGCGACCTCTCCGCCCGCGCCGAGGCCGAGGCCCGCGACCGCACGCCGCTCACGGTGGTCGTCGCCCACGACGTCGCGGTGGTCCCGGAGGCCGGGGGCCGGATCCCGGCCGACGTCCGGTGGACCGGCCCCGACGGCGTCGAACGGACCGGGCGCACCGAGGTCGCCGCTCCCAGGCACGCCGGGGACGAGGTCGCCGCGTGGGTGACCGCGGACGGGCGACTGGTCCGCGCCCCGCTCGACGGGTCCGAGGTGCTGTTCGTGTCGCTCACCTCGGCCGGCGCGCTGCTGCTGCTCTGCGGGGTCGCGGTCGCCGTGCTCGGGCGGCTGGCGTTCGCCGGGGTCGGCCGGCTGCGCGGCGCGGAGTGGGAGCGGGAGTGGGCCGAGGTGGAGCCGCGCTGGACCGGCCGGGCCTCGACGGGCTGAGTCGGTCCCCGGGCCACCTCGAGGGACGGCGTGTACGGGTTCGCCCGCGCCCGACCGGGACCTTGGTCCCCTCTCGTGGGGACCTCCGCGGGTACTGCGGGCGTGCGGCCGCGACGGACCCTGCGGACAACGCCTGACGACCGACCCGCACACGGGCGTGCGGGGAAGGAGCAAGTCCATGACCGCGGTGCTTCCCGTCCAGCTCTCCGTCGAGGTGCCCGGCACCGGCACCGTGGTCGTGCGTGTCGCGGGCGACCTCGACGCGGGCAACGGGACGCGGCTGCTCCGCCTGCTCGACGACCTGCTGCGTGGGTCCTCCGCACTGGTCGGCCGGGCGGGCCCGGACGGCGCACGGCTGGTCGTGGACCTGCGCGACGTCCGTTCCTTCGAGTGCCGGGGGCTCGACGTCCTGCGGCACGCGCGGCACCGGGCCGACACGGTCGGGGTGGAGCTCGTCGTCGCCGGCGTCGAGGACCGCAGGCCCGTGCTCCCCGGTCGGGTCCTCGCCCTGCTCGACTCGGCCCTCGCCGGGTGAGCGCACACCGGTCGGGGGTTCCTCGCCGGCCGAGTCTTCTCGCCGGCCGAGTCTTCTCGCCGGCCGAGTCTTCTCGCCGGCCGAGTCTTCTCGCCGGCCGAGTCTTCTCGCCGGCCGAGTCTTCTCGCCGGCCGAGTCTTCTCGCCGGCCGAGTTTCCTCGTCGGTCGGGGAGATGGAGGGCCGAAGGACCCTGGCGGCGGCCTCCCTCCGCACGCTACACCGCCGGGGCGATCCGAGGAGGGTGTCGTGCACCGGAAAGACCAGCGGTACGAGTCGGGCCTCGTCGAGGCGATCTGGGTGGGTGAGTGTCCCGCCTGCGGTGCCACCGTCCGGGTCAACCACCCCGCGCAGGCGCGCAGCTGGGAGACCGCGCACTCGCGCTGCGGCTGCGGGCGCCCGCTGATCCCGGACGAGACCGGGCGCGGCTGGCGGCCCCGCCGCGGCACCCCGGTCGGCTGACGGCACGGACGCCTGGCTGCGCTCGGCGGCCGCACGTCTCGATCCCGCCGGCGTCGTGCCTGCACCGGCTCGGCGCGCGCCCCGGTCCCCGCCGACGGGGTCCCCGCCGACGGGTCCCCGCCGACGGCTCAGGTCACGACGGCGCGCGGAACCCGCTTGCGGAGCTCCCCGTCGGCCTTCTCCTCGAACCCGTGGGCGCGCAGCCAGCCCGAGACCTCCTCGCGCCGCGGGTGCGTCAGTGGCACGACGTTGTCGACGTAGTTGAGGTGCCGCCGGCCCGCCTCGTGCTCGAGCCGGTCGAGAACCACCGCGCCGAGACCCTCGCCGCGCCGGTCGGGGTGCACGACGATCAGGATCTCGGCATCGCCCCAGGAGTCGTCGAGCCGGCCGTAGCCGATCACCCCGCGGCCGTCCTCGGCCCGCCACCACTCGTCGCCGAGCGGCTCGCCGTCCGCGGGGGTGCCGAGCCCGAACAGCGCCGGCGAGAGGTCGCCGAACGCCGCGGCCTTCGCCGCGTCCCAGCGGGCCGGCGCCTCCTTGGTCCACCCCTGCCCGTGTACCTCCACGTCGTCCTCCTCGCGTCGGCAGCCGGGCGGAGGGCCACGGTACCGCCCTCGGTGGGGCACGGCGCACCCCCGCGCCGGGGACCTTCGCCCCCTGCACGGGCCGGTTCCGGACGTCGAGACTCGACGGCATGTCCGCACACCCGGCGGTCACCCCGGACGCGTCGCGGGCCGGACTGTCGATCGCCCCGCTCGTCGACGCGGCCCGGATGGCCGCGGCCCCGGAGGGGTCGGCGCCCTGGTTCGTCAGCGCCGTCGACGACGGCGTCGCACTCCGGTCCGTGGTCCGGCGCTGGTCGCACGCCGAGGAGCCGCCGGCCCGGCTCACCCGGGTCGCGGCGGGCGCCGGGCTGCGGGCCGTCCGCCTCGCCGTGGCCGCGCAGGGCCGCCGACCGCAGGTCACTCACCCGGGGGAGGAGGGGCTGCTCGCCGTCGTGCGGCCGGGGGAGGCGCGTCCGCCGCGGCCGCTGGAGCGCGCCCTCCACGGCGCCCTGCGCGACCACGGCCGGCCGCGTGTCGCGGAGGGGCCGAGCGGGCCCGCCACCCGGTCGATGCTGCGCCGCGCGGCCGAGATGGAGAACGCGTGGCTGCGCAGGATCGGCCACCCCGTGGTGCCGGGCGACGAGCTCGGCCCCGCCTGGCCCGGCCCGCTCGACGAGGGGGAGCTGCGGCCGGCGCCCGACTTCGTCCTGGTCGGCGCGGCCGGGCGGGTCCCGCACGCGGACCTGCGTACCGGGCAGGCGGTCGAGGCGCTGCGCCTCACCGCCGCGCTCCTCGGGCTGCGCACCGCGATCGTCGCCGCCCCCGCGGACCCGGCGGCGCTGCGTGCCCGCCTGCCCGACCGGGCGCGGGACGTCCTCGAGGGCGCCCGCGGCAACACGGTCGCGGTGCTCGAGTTCTGGCGGGACGGGGTCGAGCCCGCCTGATCTGCGCCCCCGGATCACCCCGGGTGCGCGTGCCGGGTCGGCGTCCGGGTGCCTGTGTTCCCTCTTCCGGCGCAACTTCGCCGCGCGGCGCCACGCCGTGTAACGACTGCGGGATCCGTCGCGCTGGAGGCGTGGCGGGCCGGACGGACAACGCCCCCCGACGTCCGGCCCGTCATCGATCGACCAGGAGGTGGAGTGCCCGCCCTCGCCAGCTCGACCGCGGTGGCCGTCGCCGCGGCCCGCGACTCGCCCCCGCTCGCCGACGCGCTCGCCGCGGCCCGGGCCGGGGACGAGTGGGCCTTCGTCGTGCTCTACCGCGACCTGCAACCGCGCCTGCTGCGGTACGCCACCGCGCTGGTCGGCGCCGACGCCGAGGACGTCACCGCCGAGACGTGGCTGCACGTCGCGAAGGACCTGCGCCGCTTCTCCGGCGACCTGGACGGCTTCCGGGGCTGGGTCACCACGATCTGCCGCAACCGGGCGATGGACTCGGCGCGGGCCCGCACCCGCCGCCCGGCCGATCCCGCGGAGCCGGCGGACCTGGTGGCCCTCGCCGACGTCCGGCACACGGACGGGACGGTCCTCGACGGGCTGTCCACCCGGTGGGCGCTCGACCAGATCCTCGCGTTGCCGCGCACCGAGGCGGAGGCGGTGCTGCTGCGCGCGGTGATCGGGCTCGACGCGACCAGTGCCGCCCGGGTCCTCGGCAAGCGGCCCGGTGCGGTCCGGGTGGCGGCCCACCGCGGGCTCCGGCGGCTGGCCGAGCGGCTGCGGGAGAACGCCGACGGCGTGGGGGCCGGACCGAGGAGGGGCGGCGAGCGGACGGGGGTGGCCGATGTGTGAGCACTGCACGGGCCGGGGCGCCGACGCGCCGCCCGGCACCTGGATGGCGATCACCGACGTCGACCGACTGCTGGACGGCGACGGCGGGCCCCGCGACCTGCGCCGCCTGCTCGACGCCGCGGCGGCCCCGGGCAGCCCCGCGGAGCTGCGCGGGGAGCGCGACGCCCTCGCCGCCTTCGCGTCGGCCGCGACGCCGCGCGGCCGGTGGCGGCTGCGCGGGGCGTCGGTCACCGCGTCAGGTGCGGTGGCGGCCAAGTCTCTGGCCGCCGCCCTCGCCGTCGTGGGCACGGCGACGGGTGGTCTCGCCCTCGCCGCGAACGAGACCCACTCCTCCGGTGGGCCGGCCGAGCGCGGCCCCTCCCGGAGCCCGGTCTGGTCGACGCCGGGGGAGCACGCCGCCGGGGTGGCCGGGGCGGCCCTCTCGGCGGCCTCCGCCGTTGCGGCAGCCGGCGAGGACGCCGCCGGAGACCCGGTGTCGGGGCGTGAGGTCGCCGCACACGGCATCGGTCCCGTCGGCCGCGTCCCGGCGAACCGGGGCGCGGGTGGCCCGACCGCCCGCGGGGCCGCGGGCGGGAGCGGGGGCGACACGATCGACGAGGCCGGGTCCGACGGCTCGGCCGGTGCCTCGGACGACGGTTCGGCCGGTGCCTCGAACGGCGGCTCGGTCGGTGTGTCGACCGGGGAGGAGGCGGGCAACTCCGGCCGGACCCCGCCCGGCCTCGCCCGCCGGGCCGAGACGCCGGCGGGGGCGAAGTAGGGCCCGGCCGCGGTGGTCGGGGGGCATCGCCAGCCGCGGCCGGGTGTCGGTGGAGGGTCAGCCTGGCTGGCCCGGGTCCGCGGGTAGCAGGGCCGTCCGATCAGCGTCCGCGGGCCGCTCGGTCCGCGTCCGGGGGACGAAGGTCCCGAGACCGGTCCGGGCGCGGACCGTCGGTGATCGTCCGCTCACGCGCCCGGACCCGGTCCGGGTCGGGTGCGCCGTGCGGGCCGGCCCGTGCGCCGTCCGCGCCCCGCCCCCCGTCGCCGTGCCCACCGGTACCCCGTGCCGACGACCACGACGCCCACGCCGACGGCCACCGACTGCCAGGGCAGGGTCGCGGCGAGCACCGCGCAGCCGACCATCCCGAGTGCCGGGAAGGCGCGCGGGTACCGGCGTTCGGCGGCGGGCTGGCCGAACGCCGCGAGGTTGGCCACGAAGTAGTACAGCAGCACGCCGAAGGACGAGAAGCCGATCACCCCACGAAGGTCCACCGTGGACACCAGGACCACCACGACCAGGGTGACGGCGATCTCGGCCCGGTGCGGCACCGAGCGCCGCGGGTGGACGGCCGCGAGCGGCGCGGGCAGGTCCGACTCCCGCGCCATGGCGAGCACGGTCCGCCCCACCCCGGCGACCAGCCCGAGCAGCGCGCCGAGGGACGCGAGCGCGCCGCCGACCGCCGCGATCCACGCCGCGCCGGGTGGGAGCACCTCGGCGAGCGGTGCCGTCGCATCGGCGAGGCGCTGCGGGCCGAGCACGAGCAGCAGCACGACGCCGACCACCGTGTACACCACGACGGTGCCGGCGAGGGCGAGCGTGATCGCCCGGGGGATGGTGCGCGCCGGGTCGCGCACCTCCTCGCCGAGGGTCGCGACGCGCGCGTACCCGGCAAACGCGAAGAACAGCAGGCCGGCGGCCTGGAGGACGCCGTAGACGCTCGACGGGCCGGCCGGCCCGGCGGGCTGCAGCGGCGCCCGCGTGACCGCGACGAGCAGGATCGCCGCGAGCGCCGCGAGCACCAGCGCGACGAGGACCCGGGTCAGCCGCGCGGTGCGCGTGACGCCCGCGAGGTTCACCCCGGCCACCACGACCACGGCGAGCACGGCCGTCGGCCGCTGCCACTCGGCGGGCACGAGGTAGGCCGCCGCCGTCAGGGCCATCGCCGCGCAGCTGGCCGTCTTGCCGACCACGAAACCCCAGCCCGCGACGAACCCCCACCACGGGCCCAGCCGCTCGCGGCCGTAGAGGTAGGTGCCGCCGGACCGGGGGTACCGGGCGGCGAGCTGGGCGGAGGACGTCGCGTTGCACCACGCCACGACGGCGGCCAGGGCGAGCCCGACCAGGAGCCCGGACCCGGCGGCCGCCGCCGCGGGGGCGAACGCCGCGAACACCCCGGCGCCGATCATCGAGCCGAGCCCGATCACCGTCGCGTCGAAGGTGCCGAGCCGGCGCCGGAGCGCGGGGGTGCTCATCGGGGGGAGACGATAAGGGGTCGGGAGGGGAGCGCCGGCCGGAGCGTCGCCACGGCGGTGGGCGGTGACGTGGACACGGTTGCACAATCCGTGATGCAGCTCACAGTGGGCAGGATGTCGAGGGCGGGCCGACCACTCCGTACGTGCTCACGACGGACGCCCGCCGGGCGCCGTCACCGACGGTCGAGGGAGAGGAGACGTCGTGAAGTACCTGCTCATCATGCAGATCGACCCCGCCGTGCTGGAGAGCCTGACCGAGGCGCAGGGCCGCGAGATCGAGACCGGGCACGGCCGGTTCATGGAGGAGATCACCCGCACCGGGGAGCTGATCGGCACGCAGGCCCTGGCCGACCCGTCGCGCAGCGCGGTCGTGTCCGTCCGCGACGGCGCGACGACCGTGACCGACGGGCCGTTCGTCGAGGCCAAGGAGTACATGGGCGGCTTCTACGTGGTCGACGTCGAGACCCCGGAGCGGGCGTACGAGCTGGCCGCGACGATCCCCGACGCCGGGATCGAGGGGCTCGCGGTCGAGGTGCGCCCGGTCGTCTTCACCGCGGGCTTCGGCCTGGCCGGACCCGAGGCCTCCTGACGATGACCGACCGCGCGCTCGAGGACCTGCTGCGCCGCTGTGCGCCGCAGGTCCTCGGCGTGCTCGTGTCCCGCTTCCGGCAGTTCGACCTGTGCGAGGACGCGGTGCAGGAGGCTCTCCTCACGGCCTCGACCGCCTGGCCGCAGAGCGGCGTCCCCGAGGAGCCGGTGGGGTGGCTGGTCACCGTCGCTCGCCGCCGGCTGACCGACCTGTGGCGCAGCGACAGCGCGCGCCGGCGCCGGGAGGAGGCCATGGCGGTCGATCCGGCCGAGGCCGTCGACCTGGAGGCCGCGGCCGTCGACGACAGCCTCGAGATGCTGCTGCTCTGCGTGCACCCGGGCCTCACCGAGGCGAGCCGGATCGCGTTGACGCTGCGCGCCGTCGGCGGGCTGACGACCGCGGAGATCGCCCGCGCGTTCCTGGTCCCCGAGGCGACGATGGCCCAGCGGATCAGCCGGGCGAAGGCCACGATCGGGGCCGGCGGCACCGTGTTCACCCTGCCCGCCGACGTCCGCACCGAGCGGCTGGCCGCCGCCCTGCACGTCCTCTACCTGATCTTCAACGAGGGCTATACCGCCAGCGCGGGCCCGGGACTGACCCGTGTCGACCTGTCCACGGAGGCGATCCGGCTGACCCGGATGCTGCACCGCCTGCTGCCCGCGGACGGCGAGGTGGCCGGGCTGCTCGTCCTCATGCTGCTGACCGACGCGCGGCGGCAGGCCCGGACCGACGTCGACGGCCGCATGGTCCCCCTCGCCGAGCAGGACCGGAGCCGGTGGGACCACGTGGCGATCCGCGAGGCGGCCGCCCTGCTCGAACGCACGCTCGCCCGCCGCCGGGTAGGCCCGTACCAGCTGCAGGCCGCGATCGCGGCGGTGCACGCCGAGGCGCCCACGGACGCCGCCACCGACTGGCGGCAGATCGAGATCCTCTACCGGTTGCTCGAGGAGTGCACGGACAACCCGGTCGTCACGCTGAACCGGGCCGTGGCCGTCGGGATGGCGTACGGGCCCGAGCGGGGCCTGGAGGTGCTGGACCGGGTGGCGGGGGACAGGCGGCTGGCCCGCCACCACCGTCCCGACGCGGTCCGCGCGCACCTGCTGGACCGGCTCGGCGACCACGAGGGGGCCCGTGACCACTACCAACGGGCCGCCCGCGCGACCCTCAACCTGGCCGAGAAGCGCTACCTCGCCGACCGGGCCCGGCGGGCGGGTACGGCGGCCGGCGCACCACCCGACGACGACCCGGGCACCTGAGGACTGCTGGGTCGTCACGGGGACGCGGGGTCGTCACAGGTTCGCGGTCCGCCACGGCGGGGTCGTCACAGAAGGGGCGTCCCGACAGGGGGCGTCCCGAGAGGGGGCGTCACGGGAGGCGGCGGTGGAAGGCCCGGATGTGCGCCTCCGTCCGTTCGGCGGCCTGCACGGCGTCGCCCGCCTCGATCGCCTCGAGGATCCCGCGGTGCTCGCGGCGCAGCTGCGCCCGCAACCCCGGCCAGTCCTCCTCGGCCCGCATCCCGTCGAGCAGCGCGCCCCGGAGCGACTCGCGGATCGCCGCCGTCAGTTCGCCGACCAGTCGGTTCCCGCCGGACTCGGCGATCGCCACGTGGAAGGCGGTGTCGAGCGGGTTGAACTCCTCGCGCGGGAGGTCGGCGTCCATCGCCGCGAGCGCCTCGCGCAGGAGCGCGAGGTCGGCGGGGGCGCGCCGCTCGGCGGCCGACGCGGCGCTGGTCCGTTCCAGCAGCACCCGCGCGCCGGTCAGGTCCTCGGTGGGGAAGGAGCTGACGGCGAGGTGCACCGTGAGCAGGCGGGACAGCGCCTTCGCCGGGGCGGGGACGATCACCGTGCCCGAGTCGCTGCCGGTGCCCTGCTGCGCCCGCACGACGCCCTGGGCCTGCAGCACGCGGAGCGCCTCGCGCACCGCCTGCCGGCTCGCGCCCAGCATCGAGGCCAGCTCGCGCTCCGGGGGCAGCCGGTCGCCCGGGCGGAGCGCCCCCGAGACGAGCTGCTCCTCGATCCGCTCGATCACGAGCTCGTAGGTCGGGACGCGCTGGACCTGGTCCCAGCGTGGTGCCGCCATCTCCACCCCCTCGGTGGACGTGAGCCTAACCTGCGGACTAAGGTCCGACCATAGCTCAGTGCGAGTCGTTCTCTCCGCCCACCACCGGAGGCACCGTGCCCGTCGGCCTGCTCGTCACCTGCATGAACGACGCCCTGTTCCCGGACGCCGGCCGCGCCGTCGTCACCCTGCTGCGCCGACTGGGCGTCGAGGTCGACTTCCCGGCCGGGCAGACCTGCTGCGGCCAGCCGATGGTCAACACCGGGTACCTCGACGAGGCCGTCCCGTTGCTGCGCCGGCACCTGGAGGCGTTCGCCGGGTACGAGGCCGTCGTGGTGCCGTCGGGCTCGTGCGCGGGGTCGGTGCGCCACCAGCACCGCCTCGTCGCCGAGCGCTCCGGCGACCCCGGTCTGGTGCGGGCCGTCGAGCAGGCGCCGCCGGCCTACGAGCTGTCCGAGTTCCTGGTCGACGTCCTGGGCGTCGTCGACGTCGGGGCGTACTTCCCGCACCGGGTCACCTACCACCCGACCTGCCACTCGCTGCGGATGCTGGGCGTGGGCGACCGGCCGATCCGGCTGCTGGGAGCGGTGCGGGGGCTGCGGTTGGTCGAGCTGCCGGCGGCCACGGAGTGCTGCGGGTTCGGCGGGACCTTCGCGGTGAAGAACGCCGAGACGTCGATCGCCATGGGCGCGGACAAGGCGCGGCACGTCCGGGAGTCCGGCGCCGAGGTGCTGGTGGCGGGGGACAACTCCTGCCTCACGCACATCGGCGGGCTGCTCTCCCGGCAGCGCTCGGGCGTGCGGGTGATGCACCTCGCGGAGGTGCTGGCCGCGACCGAGCCCGTGATCGAGGAACCGCCCCGGGAGGCGGATCGCGGCTCCGCCGGCAGCGCGGCCCTGACCGGGGGTGGCCGGTGAGCGCCACGTTCCTCGGCACACCCGCCTTCCCCGCGGCGGCCCGCACCGCGCTGGCCGACACCCAGCTCCGCCGCAACCTCGCCCACGCGACGGGCACGATCCGGGCCAAGCGCGCCGCCGTCGTCGCCGAGGTCGACGAGTGGGAGCGGCTCCGGCGCGCCGGCGCAGCCCTGAAGGACCGCACGTTGCGGCACCTCGACACGCACCTCGCGCAGCTCGAGGAGTCGCTGACCCGCGCCGGGGCGACCGTCCACTGGGCGCGCGACGCCGCCGAGGCCAACCGGATCGTCGTCGACATCGCGCGGGGCCACGGCACGGACGAGGTCGTCAAGGTCAAGTCGATGGCGACGGCGGAGATCGGGCTCAACGAGGCCCTGGAGGCCGCCGGGATCCACGCCTGGGAGACCGACCTGGCCGAGTTGATCGTGCAGCTCGGCGAGGACCTGCCCAGCCACATCCTGGTACCGGCGATCCACCGCAACCGCTCCGAGGTCCGCGAGATCTTCCTGCGCGAGATGGGCCGGCACGGGAAGGCGGCGCCGCGCGACCTCACCGACGCCCCCGCCGAGCTCGCCGCCGCCGCCCGCGCTCACCTGCGGGAGAAGTTCCTGCGCGCCGAGGTCGCCGTCTCCGGGGCGAACTTCGCGGTGGCCGAGACCGGCACGCTCGCCGTCGTCGAGAGCGAGGGCAACGGACGGATGTGCCTGACCCTGCCCGAGGTGCTGGTCAGCGTGGTCGGCATCGAGAAGCTCGTGCCGACCTGGGCGGATCTCGACGTCTTCCTGCAGCTGCTGCCGCGCAGCTCCACCGGGGAGCGGATGAACCCGTACACCTCGACGTGGACGGGAGTGACCCCGGGCGACGGGCCGCAGGAGGTGCACGTCGTGCTGCTCGACAACGGGCGCACGGACGTCCTCGCCGACGAGGTCGGCCGGCAGGCGTTGCGCTGCATCCGGTGCTCGGCCTGCCTCAACGTCTGCCCGGTCTACGAGCGCACCGGCGGGCACAGCTACGGCTCGGTCTACCCCGGCCCGATCGGGGCGATCCTCACGCCGATGCTGCGCGGCGTGGGGCACGACGCCCAGCTCGACTCGCTGCCCTACGCGTCCAGCCTGTGCGGGGCGTGCTTCGAGGTCTGTCCGGTGCGGATCGACATCCCCGAGGTGCTGGTGCACCTGCGCACGAAGGTCGTCGACGCCCACCGCGGCGTGCCGAAGGTGCAGAACCTGGCGATGAAGGCGGCGTCGTGGGCCTTCGCCGACGCCCGGCGGACGGCCGCGGCGGAGCGGATCTCCGGGGCGGTCGGGCGCGTCCTGCGGGGCACGAAGCGGCGCGCCCCGGGCGGTCGCGGGGTGCTCGGCGCCCTGCCCGGGCCGGCCGCGGCCTGGTCGGACGCGCGGGACGTGCCGGTGCCCGCGCCGGAGTCCTTCCGGGCGTGGTGGGCGCGGACCGACGGTGGGCGGAACGAGGACGGGGGAGCGCGGTGAGCGCACGGGAGGAGATCCTGGGTCGGGTGCGGAGGGCGCTGAGCGACGTCCCGGCCGCCGAGACCCCGGCCGACGTCGAGGTGGACCGCCCCGAGCCACGCCCCACCACGTCCGCGGATGTGGAGCTGTTCGCGCAGCGGGTCGCCGACTACCGGGCGACCGTGGTGCGCTGCACGCCCGAGGACCTGCCGACGCACCTGGCGGCGGCCCTGCGCGGCGTCCCGCGGCTGCTGGTGCCCGCGGACCTGCCGGAGGACCTGCGCCCGGCCGACGCGATCCTCGACGAGCAGCTGACGACCGCCGAGCTCGACACCGTCGACGGCGTGCTGACCACGGCGGCGCTCGGCATCGCCGAGACCGGGACGATCGTGCTGGACCACGGACCGGGGCAGGGCCGACGCGCCGCGACCCTGGTTCCGGACCGGCACGTCTGCGTGGTGCGGACGGACCAGGTGGTCGCCGACGTCGCCGCCGCCGTGGCCCGCCTCGACCCGGCCCGCCCGCTGACCTGGATCAGCGGGCCGAGCGCGACCAGCGACATCGAGCTGGACCGGGTCGAGGGCGTCCACGGCCCCCGCACCCTGATCGTCCTGCTCGTCGGCTGACCCGCACTCTGGATCCATAACGCTCGCGAACGCCGTCGATGATCGTGTTGGGGAACCATAACGCGCGAAATGACGGTCGAAGATCGCGTTATGGTTCCATAGTGCGTCAGAGGAGGGGGGCGCCCGTCTTCTCGCGGACCTCGTCCTCGGACACGCCGAAGGTCTCGACGAGCTTCAGGCCCTCGTCGGTCACGTCGATCACCGCGAGGTCGGTGACGATCCGGTTCACGCAGGCCACGCCGGTGAGCGGCAGGGTGCACTGCTCGAGGATCTTGGGCGAGCCGTCCTTGGAGACGTGGTCCATCATCACGATGACCTTCTTCGCCCCGTGGACGAGGTCCATCGCCCCGCCCATCCCCTTGATCATCTTGCCGGGGATGGCCCAGTTGGCGAGGTCGCCGGCGGCGCTGACCTGCATGGCGCCGAGGACGGCGACGTCGACCTTCCCGCCGCGGATCATCGAGAAGCTGTCCGACGAGCCGAAGTAGCTCGCGCCGGGCAGGACCGTGACGGTCTCCTTGCCGGCGTTGATCAGATCGGGGTCGACCTCGTCGTCGGTCGGGTAGGGGCCGACGCCGAGGATGCCGTTCTCGCTGTGCAGCACCACGGTCCGGGTGCCCGGGATGTGGTCGGGCACCAGCGTCGGCATGCCGATGCCGAGGTTGACGTAGGAGCCGTCGGGCAGCTCGTCGGCCACCCGCTCGGCGAGCTGGTCCCGGGTGAGACTCACTTCTGCACCGTCCTGAACTCGACCGGCTTCTCGGCGTCGGGCACGTGCACGACGCGCTGGACGTGGATGCCGGGGGTGTGCACCGCGTCGGGGTCGATCTCGCCGGGCTCGACGAGGTGCTCGACCTGCGCGATGGTGACCCGGCCCGCGGCGGCGCAGTCCGGGTTGAAGTTGCGCGCGCTGCGCCGGTAGACGAGGTTGCCGTGCCGGTCGCCCTTCCAGGCGTGGACCAGTGCGAAGTCCGGGGCGATGGCGCGCTCGAGCACGTACCGCACGCCGTCGAACTCCCGGACCTCCTTCGGCGGGGACTTCACCGCGACCGTGCCGTCCGCCGCGTAGCGCCACGGCAGGCCGCCGTCGCCGACCAGGGTGCCGACGCCGGCGGGGGTGAAGAAGGCCGGGATGCCGGCGCCCCCCGCCCGCAGCCGCTCGGCGAGCGTGCCCTGCGGGGTCAGCTCCAGCTCGAGCTCGCCGGCGAGGTACTGCCGGGCGAACTCCTTGTTGTTGCCGACGTAGGAGCCGATCGTCCGGCGGATCCGGCCCGCGGAGAGCAGCGTGCCCAGGCCGAAGCCGTCCACACCGAGGTTGTTGCTGATCGTCTCGAGGTCCGTCGCACCCTGCTCGAGCAGGGCCGCGATCAGCGCGGTCGGGACGCCGGACATGCCGAAGCCTCCGACGGCGAGGGACGCGCCGTCCCCGATGTCGGCGACCGCTTCGCGCGCCGACGCCACCACCTTGTCCATGCGGGGCACCGTACCCGGCGTTCGCATCTCGCACAAGAGTTCGTATTGCGAACACAGTCGTAGCGCCCTGCGAGCGGCGCTCCCGCTCCCGGCCCTGGGCGAGAGCGCCGCCCGTCCGGTCAGGACAGGAGGGCGCGCTGCAGGTCGGTGGCGGAGTCGTGGACCGCGACGGCGCCGGCGGTCTCGAGCTCCCCGGGCTCGCCGTAGCCCCAGCCCGCGCCGAGACAGGAGATGCCGTGCCGGCCGGAGCCGACGACGTCGTGCAGCCGGTCCCCGATCATGATCGTCTCGGCGGGCGCGGGAGAGTCGAGGCGGCGCAGAGCCTCCGCCACCACCGCGGCCTTGCTCGGGCGCCGCGCGTCGACGGTGTCGCCGGTGATCGCGGTGAACAGCTCGGTCCAGCCCTGGTTGGCGAGGATCTCCCGGGCCGCCGGCTCGGCCTTGCTGGTCGCCAGCCCGAGCCGTACCCCGGCCGCGACGAGGGCCTGCAGCAGGTCCTCGATCCCGGGATAGGGGGTGGACTTGAGCAGGCCGCTCTCCCGGTAGAGCGGTCGGTACAGTGCCAGGATCCGCTCGCTGTTCCCGGCGCCGACCAACGGCGGCAGGGACTCGTAGAGCGGCGGGCCGAGCAGGTGGGGGCCGATCACGGTGTCGTCGTAGGGCACGCCGACCTGCTCGAAGGCGGTGCGCAGGGTCCCGAGGATGCCGGGGGCGGAGTCGACGAGGGTGCCGTCGAGGTCGAGGAGCACGGTGCGGTAGCGGGGGCGGGTCACGGGCCCATTGTCCCCGACGGCATCGGCCGCATACCGTACGGTCGTGCGCATGACGAACACGGGGTTGCTCTCGCCGCTGTCCGGCACCGACGCCGTCGCCGCGCACCTCGACGACGCGGCGTGGGTCCGCGCGCTGCTCGACGTCGAGGTCGCGCTCTCCCGCGCCGCCGCACGGTACGCCCTCGTCCCCGCGGAGGACGCGGAGGAGGTCGCGGCCGCGGCCGGCCGGCTGGCCGCGGACCCGGACCGCCCGGCCGAGCTGGCGGCGGCCGCCGTCGAGGGCGGCAACCCGGTGATCCCGCTGGCCCGGTTCCTCCGGGAGGCCGCGGGCCCGGCGAGCGGCGCCGTGCACCCCGGCGCGACCAGCCAGGACGTCATGGACACGGCGTTGGTGCTGCTGGTCCGCCGCGCCGCACCGACCCTGCTCGCGGACCTGCGCGGCGCCGCCGACGCCGCGGCCCGACTGGCCGCCGCCCACCGGGACACCCCGACGATCGCCCGCACCCTCGGCCAGCAGGCGCTGCCGACGACCTTCGGGCTGGTCGCCGCGGGCTGGGCCGCCGGGCTCGACGGTGCGGCCCGCGAGCTCGCGGCCCGGGTCGACGCGCTGCCCGTGCAGTTCGGTGGCGCGGCCGGCACCCTCGCGGCCTCGTACCCGCACGGCCCCGCCGTCGCCGACGCCGTCGCCGACCTGCTCGGCCTCGCCCCGCAGGGGGTCCCGTGGCACACCGAGCGCACCCGGATCGGCACGCTGGCCGGGGCGCTCGGCGTGGCCGCCGGGGCGTGCGCGAAGCCGGCGACGGACGTCGTGCTGCTGTCCCAGACCGAGGTCGGCGAGGTCTCGGAGGCGGCGCCGGGCGACTCGTCGGCCATGCCGCACAAGCGGAACCCGATCGCGGCGATCACGGCCCGGGCCTCGGCGCGCCGGGCCCCCGGTCTGGTCGCGACGCTGCTCGCGGCGATGGACCACGAGCACCAGCGAGCGGCCGGTGCCTGGCACGCGGAGTGGGGCACGCTGACCGACCTGCTCACGGTGACCGGTGGCGCCGCGGCCCGGCTGCGCACCAGCCTGGAGGGGCTGCAGGTGCACCCGGACGCCCTGCGGCGCAACCTCCTGCTCACCGTCGAGGGCGAGCCCGACACCGGGCACGCGGGTGAGCTCGTCGACCGGATCCTGGAGGCCCGGTGAGCGCCCCCGGGCCCGCGAGCCACGGGGGGCACGCCGACCACGCCGTGCGTGCCGAGCACGTCCAGTCGCTCGCCCGCGGGCTGTCGGTGATCAAGGCGTTCGACGGGGCCCACCCCTCGCAGACGCTCTCGGACGTCGCCCGGGCCACCGGGCTGACCCGGGCCGCGGCCCGGCGTTTCCTGCTCACCCTCGTCGAGCTCGGCTACGTCCGCACGGACGGCCGGCTCTTCGCGCTCACCCCGCGGGTGCTGGAGCTGGGCTACTCCTACCTGTCCGCGCTGTCGCTGCCCGAGCTCGCCGCCCCGCACCTGGAGGAGCTGGTCGAGACGGTGCACGAGTCCGCGTCGGTCTCCGTGCTCGACGGCGACGACGTCGTCTACGTCGCCCGGGTCGCGACCGCGCGGATCATGGCCGTGTCGATCACCGTCGGGACCCGCTTCCCGGCCTACGCCACCTCGATGGGCCGGGTGCTGCTGGCCGCCCTGCCGCCCGACGAGCTCGACGCCCGGCTGGGCGCCCTCGAGCCCCTGACCGACCGCACCGTGGCGGACCGGGACACGCTGCGCGACGTCCTCGGCGACGTCCGCGCGGCCGGCTACTGCCTCGTCGACCAGGAACTGGAGGACGGGCTGCGCTCGGTCGCCGTGCCGATCCGCGACGCGTCCGGCACCGTGGTCGCCGCCGCGAACGTCAGCACGCACGCGCTGCGCAACAGCACCGCCTGGCTGCGCGACGAGGCCCTCCCGCACCTGCGCGCCTGCGCGGCGACCGTCGAGGCGGACCTGAAGGGGTTGCGAGGGTGACCCCGTCGGGTACCCGTCGCGTGCCCGTGCTGCGATGGGGCCGGAGATGCGACGAGGGGGAGACCCGTGGCCGAGCGACCGATCGTGCTGGGCGTGCAGCCGTGCGGGGAGGGGTCCGATCCCGGGCGGCACCTGGAGCGCCTGACCCTGGCGGCCCGGGGTGTCGACGTGCTGTTCCTCGCCGACCCGCCGGCCACTGCGGGTGGCGCGCCGGCGACCGGGCCCCTCGCCCCATCGGCCCCGCTCGACGCCCTCGCGATCGCCACCCGGGTGGCCCCGGGCGTGGTGGGCACCGGGTTGGTGCCGCAGGTGCCCGCGACCGGCACCGATCCGGTCGCCCTGCACAACACGGTGGCCGCGCTCGACGCCGCCTCGCTCGGCCGGGCCGGCTGGGAGGTCGTGGTGACGGACCCGGTCGCGCCCACCCCGCCGGGCGAGCTGTGGGCCGAGGCCGCGGAGGTCGTCGAGGTGGCGCACCGGCTCCGGGCCGGCGGCGGGACCGGATTCGGCGGCGAGTTCGTGCAGGTGCGCGGGCGGATCCCCGTGCCGCGGTCGCCGCAGGGCGAGCCGGTCGTCGTGATCCGCGCCGACGCCGCGGAGGCGCTGTCCGTCGCGGCGCGGTGCGCGGACGTCGTGCGGATCTCGACCGGGTCCGTCGCGGAGGCCGCGATGCGCCGGCTCGACGTCGAGGCCGCGGCCGCCGAGGCCGGGCGCGACCCGGGAGCGCTGCGCGTGCTGGTCGACGTCGGTGTCGGGGCGGGGGAGGGGTTGCACCATTCCGGCTCGGCGGGGCTGGCGGCACTGACCCGCGAACTCGCGGCGACCGGAGCGGACGGGGTGGTGTTCCTCCCGGTGCGGCCGCGCGGACTGGAGAAGGTGGCCGACGACGTCGTGCCGCTGCTGCGGGCCCACCGGACCCCGCTGCGCACCCTGCGCGAGCGCTTCGGGCTGCCCGTTCCCGCGACCGCTCTGGCCGCCCCCACCGGCTGAGGCCCCGCCGGGCCGTCCGTGGGCCCGGGCGGGCCCAGGTGGGTCTAGGTGCGCAGCCGGGTCTCGATGTCCGCGGGTGAGTCCGGCAGGGCCCGCAGGTCGGCGAGGAGGCGCTCCCGGTCGCGGTCGGCCGGGAGCACACCGGCGAACGGGGCCGCCGGACGGAACTGGGCGAGGCGGAACCGGCGCCGTCCGCTCCGATGGGCCCGGGTGAGGCTCCACCCGAGGAGCGCGAGGGCGGCGAGGGCGAGGATCGATGCGGTCATGGCAGGAAGTCTGCTCAAAGCCACTTCCTGCCAGGAGTGGCAGGGAAGGCACTCTGCGCAAAGATGCCGCCACTATGCTGGCCGCATGCTGCGCAGCGTCGCCGTCCTGGTCCTGCCCGAGCTCGCCGTCTTCGAGTTCGGCGTGTTGTGCGAGGTGTTCGGCCTGGACCGCTCGGACGACGGCCTGCCGGTGCTCGAGTACCGCGTCTGCGGCCTCGAGGCCGGACAGCCCGTCAGCACCACCGGCGGCGTGCAGGTCGTGCCGGAACACGGCCTCGAGGGGCTCCGCGGCGCCGACCTCGTGGCCGTGCCGGCCACGCGCCTGCGGGAGTTCCCGGAGGAGGCGCTCGAGGCCCTGCGCGAGGCGGAAGCCGCCGGCGCGACGCTGCTCACCGTCTGCTCCGGCGTGTTCGTGCTGGCCGCGGCCGGCCTGCTCGACGGGCGGAAGGTCACCGCCCACTGGCACAGTGTCGACGAGCTGCGCGAGCGCTACCCGACCGTCGAGGTGGACCCGGACGTCCTCTACGTCGACGACGGCAACCTGATCACCAGCGCCGGCACGGCGGCGGGCATCGACGCCTGCCTGCACCTGGTGCGCCGCGAGCTCGGCAGCACGGTGGTCAACGGGATCGCCCGCCGGATGGTCGTGCCGCCGCAGCGCGAGGGCGGGCAGCGCCAGTTCATCGACCGGCCCGTCCCGGAGCACTCGGCGGACTCGCTCGGCCCGCTGCTGGACTGGATGCTGACCCACCTCGAGGTCGAGCACACGGTCGCGGACCTGGCGCGGCGTGCGGCGATGTCCGAGCGGACCTTCGCGCGGCGCTTCGTGAACGAGACCGGGACCACGCCGCTGCGCTGGCTCACCCGGCAGCGGGTGCTGCACGCCCGGCGCCTGCTGGAGGAGACCGACCTGCCCGTCGACGCCGTGGCCACCCGGTGCGGGTTCGGCAGCGCGACCCTCCTGCGCCACCACTTCCGCAAGGTCGTCGGCGTGGCGCCCGCGGACTACCGGCGGGTGTTCCGCAGCAGCGAGGAACTCGCCGGCTGAACCATCGCGGGCGTGCGTGGCCCCACTCACCCGCAGGTCGTGCGGCGCGGGTGATACTGGGCCGGACAGACGCGCATTCCCCACCACCTGCGCCCCGGTCACCGCGGCCGCGACTGCCGTCGGCCCCGCCGACCGGGGGCGCGCAAGGAGCAGTGACGTCCGAGATGCCCGCGCAACCGAGAGTGGCAGTGGTCGGGGCCGGCCCGTCCGGCCTGTACGCCGCGGCCGCCCTGTTGGCCTCCGAGATCCCCGTCGACGTCGACGTGCTCGACCGGCTGCCCGCCCCGTACGGCCTGGTCCGTTACGGGGTTGCGCCGGACCACGTGAAGATGAAGTCGGTCATCCGGGTGCTGCAGAAGCCGTTCGCCGACGGTTCCCGCGTCCGGTTCCTCGGCAACGTCCGGGTCGGGGAGGGCGGGATCCCGCTGGAGGTCCTCCGCGAGCACTACCACGCGATCGTCCACGCCTCGGGCAGCTCGGTCGACCGCGCCCTGGGCATCCCGGGAGAGGAGCTCGAGGGCAGCCACGGCTCCGGCGCCTTCGTGAGCTGGTACTGCGGGCACCCGGACTTCGTCGACCTGGACCCGCTGCTCGACCACCCCGGTGTCGTCGTGGTGGGCGCCGGCAACGTCGCGCTGGACGTCGCCCGCGTGCTCGCCCGTGGCCACGTGGAGATGGCGGAGACGGACGTGCCGGACCGGGTGCTGGAGACCCTGCGCGGCAGTGCGGTCGCCGACGTGCACGTGGTGATCCGGCGAGGTCCGGAGCACGTCAAGTTCACCCCGGCCGAGCTGCGGCAGATCGGCGAGCTCGAGGGCGTGCAGGTGCTCGTGCACGACGACGGCGTGCTTGCCGCGGGCGTGCCCGACGCCGTGCTGGAGGAGATGGAGCGGCGGCAGAAGCAGAACCTGACCCTGCTCACCGAGTGGGCCGCGCACGAACCCGGCGACGCTCCCCGGCGGATCCACCTGCACTTCCTCCGCACGCCCGTCCGGCTGGTGGAGGAGAGCGGCCGGGTCGCCGGCATGGTCGTCGAGCGCAACGAGGTGCGCGACGGGAGGGTGACCGGGACCGGTGAGGAGGAGATGATCGACGCCGGGCTGGTGGTCCGGGCGATCGGGTACTCCGGTGAGCCGATCCCGGGCCTGCCCTATGACGAGCGGAACGGCATCGTGCCCAACGTGGCGGGCCGGGTCGTCGAGGGCGACCGGCCGAGGCCCGGCGCCTACGTCACCGGCTGGATCAAGCGCGGTCCGACCGGCGTGATCGGGACGAACAAGGGCGACGCGGTGGAGACCGTCGCCGCCCTGCTCGACGACCTCCACGCCCTGCCGGACCCGGAGTACCCGGACCCGGACTCGGTCCTCGAGCGGCTGGAGGCCTATGGCATCGAGCCGGTCACCTGGACGGACTGGGAGCGGCTCGACGCCGAGGAGCTGCGACTGGGCGAGGCCCGGGGCGGGGCCGAGCGGGTCAAGGTCGCGGAGTTGGCCGACATGCTCTCCGCCGCCCGGGGCCGGACCCGCGTCTGATCGCGTGCGGGAACCATGACGCTCGACAGGGAGCTCAGAGACCGCGTTGTGGAACCATGACGCTCCTCGACCAGCTCAGGAACCGCGTCATGGTTCCATACTGCGGTTCGTCCTAGTACGGGTCGACGGACTCGACGCTCGGCAGGGCGCGGAGGCGGGCCGCGAACTCCGCGGCCTCCTCCGCGGTCATGCTGACCGAGCAGGTGAGCTCGCTGCAGCCCACGCCCTCGCGGACGTCGACCGCCATCTCCTTGACGAGGCCGCCGCAGGCCCGCAGCTCGGCGGCGACCAGCAGCACGCCGTCCATGCCCTGCGTGGTGACGATCGTGTGGCGGCGCAGGATCCGGCAGCCGGCGCGGTACGTGGACGTGGTGGGCCGTTCGACGGTGATGCTCATGGAAGTGCTCCGGGGAGTGCGTTCGTGATGCTGCTGGGAACGCGAGCCAGGTCTCGGCAGGGTTCTCGGCTTCGGGGAGGGCGGGGCGAGAGGTCCCGCTCGGGCGCGACGGCAGCCTGGCTCAGCCGACGCGCGGGGCTACTACGAGCCCGGGGCGCGCGGCGAGGAGGATCGCTGCGATTCGCACGTCCGCCACCGTAGCAGCCGGGCGGGCCCCGCGACACCTGCCCACCCGGAGAGGGGCCACCCGGAGAGGGTGCCGGACCCCGAGAACGGGAGGAGGGGCCCCGCGATGCGGGGCCCCTCCTCCGTGGGACGTGCGGTGCCGACCGTCAGTCGGTCTGGTCCTTGGGTCGCCCAGCGTCCGGCCGGCCGGCCAGCTCCAGCTCCTGCGCGGCCGCGGCGCGCCGGTCGTGCTCCTCGAGCTCGCGGTGGTGGTTCTCGGCGCGGGCCTGCTCGAGGGCCACCGTCTCCTCGACGGGGTCCGGGCCGAGCAGCGAGCCCGCGACCGGCGTCCCGGCCGAGCCCAGCTGGTTCATCCGCTTGGGGACCGGGGCGCCCTGGTACTCCAGCGGGATCGGGTGGCCGTGGGCGTCCACGCCGGCCAGCGGCTGGTGCACCTCGATGAACTCACCGTGCGGCAGCCGCCGGATGATGCCCGTCTCGATGCCGTGCTCCAGGACCGCCCGGTCGCTCTTCTGCAGGCCGATGCAGATCCGGTAGGTCACCCAGTAGGCGATCGGCGGGACCACCAGCAGGCCGATGCGACCCGCCCACGTGGTCGCGTTGAGCGAGACGTGGAAGAAGTAGGCGATCCAGTCGTTGACGCCCGAGAGCACCAGCCAGACGTAGAACGAGATGCCCATGACGCCCAGCGACGTGCGGACGGGGACGTCGCGCGGGCGCTGCAGCAGGTTGTGCAGCGCGTTGTCGCCGGTCATCCTGCGCTCGATCGCGGGGTAGACGCCCGCCACCACGAACAGCACCGGCAGGAACGCGACCGTGGCCCAGAACGCCGCCGGGATCGTGTACGTGCCGAACAGGTAGATCTCCCACGGCGGGAAGATGCGCGCCATGCCCTCGGAGAAGAGCATGTACCAGTCCGGCTGTGAGCCCGCCGAGACGTGCGAGGGGTCGTACGGCCCGAGGTTCCAGATCGGGTTGATCTGCAGGACGCCGCCCATGATGCCCACGACGCCGGTGACGATGGCGAAGAACGCGCCGCCCTTGGCCGCGAACGCCGGGAGGATCCGCACGCCGACGACGTTGGTCTCCTTGCGGCCGGGTCCGGGGAACTGCGTGTGCTTCTGGTACCAGACCAGCGCCAGGTGCACGCCGATCAGCGCGAGCAGGATGCCCGGGAAGATCAGCACGTGGACGATGTAGAGCCGGGGGATGATCTCCATCCCCGGGAACTCGCCGCCGAAGAGCGCCCAGTGGGTCCAGGTGCCGATCAGCGGGATCGAGAGGATGAAGCCCGAGGCGATGCGCAGGCCGATGCCGGAGAGCAGGTCGTCCGGCAGCGAGTAGCCGGTGAAGCCCTCGAGCATGCCCAGCAGGATCAGGAGCAGGCCGATGATCCAGTTCGTCTCACGCGGCTTGCGGAACGCGCCGGTGAAGAAGGTGCGGAACATGTGCGCGACCATCGAGGCGACGAACAGCAGCGCCGCCCAGTGGTGGACCTGCCGCACGAACAGTCCGCCGCGGACCTCGAGCGAGATCTCGATGGCGCTTTCGTAGGCGCGCGACATGTGGATGCCGCGCAGGTTGTCGAAGGCGCCGTTGTAGACGACCTCGGTCATCGACGGGTCGAAGAACAGCGCGAGGTAGGTGCCCGACAGCAGCAGGATGATGAAGCTGTAGAGCGCGACCTCACCCAGCATGAACGACCAGTGCGTGGGGAAGACCTTGTTGAACTGCTTCCGCAGGCCGGCGGCCGGGTGGTAGCGCTGGTCCAGCTCGTCCAGGGCGGCGGCCGCCTTGGTCTTCGGGCCACCGGACTTGGTGACCGGTGTGGTGATGGCGCTCATGGCCTCCGCTCCCAGAATGCCGGTCCGACGGGCTCGATGAAGTCGCTGCGTGCCACGAAGTACCCCTCACTGTCCACGGTAATGGGCAGCTGGGGAAGCGCGCGTGTCGCCGGACCGAACACCGGCCGCGCGTACTCGGTCGCGAGGAACTGCGACTGGTGGCAAGGGCAGAGGATGCGGTTGTCCTGCGTCTGGTAGAGCGACGTCGGGCAACCGAGGTGCGTGCAGATCTTCGAGAAGGCGTAGTAGTCGCCGAAGTG
Organism: Pseudonocardia oceanicola; assembly: GCF_047200735.1. NCBI lineage: Bacteria > Bacillati > Actinomycetota > Actinomycetes > Pseudonocardiales > Pseudonocardiaceae > Pseudonocardia > Pseudonocardia oceanicola. Next base: position 133,697 of record NZ_JBJZON010000006.1, on the reverse strand, counting down.
GAAGTTCTCCTGCCCCTGGCGCTTGATCGTCTCCGTGCCCGGCCGGAGCCGGATCAGCATGACCGGGGCGTCCGAGGCGCGCTGCGCGTGCAGCAGCGCCTCCTCGTTGCCCCGCTGCGACTCCCGGTACGGGAACACGGTCTCCATGGCACCGGGTTCGAGGTCCTCGGGGCGGACCCGGGAGATCTCGCCGAGGATGCCGGTGTCGCGGCGCAGGTAGACCGTCTCGCCCGTGATCGAGCCCCACGGGGTGACCCAGAGCGCCGCCTGGTCACCGCCCTTCCACGGGTTGCGGATGAGCGGGCCGAGCGCGGCCACGAGGAAGCCGATGCCGAAGATGCCGGCCGCGGCGCCCGCGGAGCGGGTGATCAGCTTGCGGCGGGCGATGTCGGACGACTTCCCGGCCGACGCCAGCTGGGCCAGGATGGTCTTGCGGTCGACCTCGTCCGAACGGCCGTCGTGCCGCTGCTGGACCGAGACCTCCTCCGGGAAGAACTTCCGCACGTAGGCGATCACGCCGATGCCCAGCGCCAGCACCGTGAACCCGAACAGGAAGCCGATCGCCGGGGTGTACGAGGCGTACCAGCCGTACCCGGGGGCCCCGGGCGAGACGTACTCGTGCGGCCAGGCGATGAACGCGACGATGAAGCCGAGGGCGGAGAGCGCCGCGAGGACGAACCAGAGGGCGACGCCGCGCTCGGCCCGCTTCTCGGCGCGGGTGCCCCGGACGGGCCACTTGGGCGCGTTGTGCACGACCTCGACGTCGTCGAGCGTGCCGGCGAGGCGGGCCAGCTCCTCCTGGCTCATCCCCTCGAGCTCCTCGGGGGTGGGGCGGGTGGGCTGGGCCGACGACCCCGTGTCGGTGGCGCTCAATTCTTCGCTCCCAACCACATTGCGAAACCGATGACGGCAGCGAGGCCGATGACGAAGGTGGCGACGCCCTCGGTCGTCGGGCCGAGGCCTCCGAGGTCGTACCCGCCGACCTGGTTGCTGCCGTTGGTGACGGACTTGACGTACGCGATGATGTCCTGCTTCTCCTCCGCCGTGAGCTGCCGGTCGCCGAACTTCGGCATGTTCTGCGGGCCCGTGAGCATCGCGGTGTAGATCTGCTCCTCGGTGGGCTCCGCCAGCGACGGGGCGTACTTGCCGGACGACAGCGCACCGCCGACGCCGGTGAAGTTGTGGCAGGAGGAGCAGTTCAGGCGGAACAGCTGGCCGCCGCGGGCCGGGTCGTCGCCGCGGAGGGCGGCGCCGGTCAGCGCGGGGGTCTCGGGGCCGCCGCCGTGGGCCTGGACGAAGGCGCCCAGCGCGTCGAGGTTCGCCCGGCCCTCCTCGGTGTCCGGGTCGAACTCCGGCAGCGGCGGCTTGCGCATCGCCTGGGCCTCCTGGCGCGCCAGCGGCATGCGCCCGGAGGAGACCTGGAAGTAGACGGCGGCGTCGCCGACGCCGATCAGGCTGGGCCCGCGCTGCTCGACGCCCTGCAGGTTCGAGCCGTGGCAGGTGATGCAGGCGGAGTTGTAGAGCTCCTGGCCCTTCGCCACCAGCGCGGCGTCCGGCTGCGCGACGGCCTGGTTCTGCTCGGCGTTCGGCGCGAAGAGCGTGTAGCCGGCGCCGACCGCCAGCAGGGCGACGCCGATCGCGAGGAGACCGGCGAGCTTGCGCCGCATCTTGCCGTGCGGGCGCCGCTGCCGGGGCGCGGGTGGGGTGGTGGTCTCGGTGGTCATCGTCGGCGTCTAACCCTCACGGTCGGCGTTCGGTGCTTCCGGGGAGCGGGGTTCGCTACCGGATGAAGTAGATGACGGCGAACAGGCCGATCCACACGACGTCGACGAAGTGCCAGTAGTAGGACACGACGATCGCCGCAGTGGCCTGCGCCGGGGTGAACTTGCTCAGCCTGGTCCGGATCAGCAGGTAGACGAACGCGATCAGACCACCGGTCACGTGCAGGCCGTGGAAGCCCGTGGCCATGTAGAAGACCGTGCCGTAGGCGCTGGACGAGATCGTCGTCTCGTGCTCGGTGACCAGCGTGTGGTACTCGTTGATCTGCCCGAGCACGAAGAACGTGCCCATGAGCAGCGTCAGCGTGTACCAGCGGCGGAGGCCGAACACGTCGCCGCGCTCGGCGGCGAACACCCCGAACTGGCACGTGAAGGACGACGCCACGAGGACGATCGTCACGACCAGCGCGTAGGGGACGTCGAGATGGGTCGGCGGCGGGGGCCACTCGCCGACGTTCTGGGCGCGCGCGGTGAAGTAGATCGCGAACAGACCGGCGAAGAACATCAGCTCGCTGGACAGCCAGACGATGGTGCCGATGCTGACCAGGTTCGGTCGGTTCAGCGAGTGGATCCGCGCGCTGATGTTGGGAGCCGCTGTCGTCACGCGGGCATTATGACCCCACGCGAACTTCTACAGCCTGTCGGGATACCCACTTCGTCAGGCCGAACCGGTCGGACAACGCCCGACCAGCCCCTGGCGGTTCCCGCGCGTGCGCGCCCGACGGTGTGAGGGTGATGACTAGTATGCGGCGGGTGAGCAGCGCCGGAAGCCTTCCCGCGAGCACCAGCCCGTCCCCGTCGTCCGGGCGCCGGACCTGGAACGTGCTGGTCTACAGCCACCGTTCCGAGGTCAGGGAGGCCGTCGTGACGGCGGTCGGGCGGCGCCCGGCGCCCGACCTCGGCCGGATCCGGTACGTCGAGGCGGCCGGGGTCGCCGAGGTGCTCGCGGCGTGCGACGCGGGCGAGGTCGACCTCGCGATCCTCGACGGCGAGGCGCAGCCCACCGGGGGCCTCGGGCTCGCCCGGCAGCTGAGGGACGAGATCGCCGACTGCCCGCCGATCGTGGTCTCGGTGCGGCGCGCGGACGACCGCTGGCTGGCCACCTGGTCGCGCGCCGACGCGGTGCTCGTCCACCCGCTCGACCCGCTGACGGCCGCCGAGACGGTGGCCGACGTGCTACGCGGGCTCGGCGACGGGCCGGACGGCGCCGCTCCCGCCCGCCGCTGATGGCCGAGCAGACCTGGCCCGCCCTGCTCGGCCGGCTCATCTCCGGCCGGGACCTCGCCGCCGAGGACACGGCGTGGGTGATGGACCGCGTCCTCTCGGCCGAGGCCACCCCGGCCCAGCTCGCGGGATTCCTCGTCGCGCTGCGGTCCAAGGGCGAGACGGCCACCGAGATCACCGGGCTCGCCTCGGCGATGCTGTCGCACGCGCACCGCGTCACGGTCGACGGCCGCGCGGTCGACATCGTCGGCACCGGCGGGGACCAGGCCAACACGGTCAACATCTCCACGATGGCCGCGATCGTCGTCGCCGCCGCCGAGGTGCCGGTGGTGAAGCACGGCAACCGGGCCGCGTCGTCGTCGTCGGGGGCGGCGGACGTCCTCGAGGCGCTCGGCGTGGTCATCGACCTGCCGCCCGCCGCTGTCGCGCGCTGTGTGGCGCGGGCCGGCATCGCCTTCTGCTTCGCCCCGGTCTTCCACCCGGCCATGCGGCACGCCGGACCGGTGCGCCGCGAGCTCGGCGTGCCCACGGCCATGAACATCCTCGGCCCGCTCACCAACCCGGCGCAGCCGTCGGCCGGCCTGGTCGGGTGTGCGGATCCGCGGCTCGCCCCGGTGATCGCGGAGGTGCTCGCCGGGCGCAGGGCCTCCGCCCTCGTGGTGCGGGGCGACGACGGGCTCGACGAGCTCACCACCACCACGACCAGCGCGGTCTGGGTCGCCGGTGGGGGAGAGGTGCGGCGGGCCACCGTGGACCCGACCCGCCTCGGCATCGGCCCCGCCACCCGGGACGACCTGCGCGGCGGCGACGCCGCGGCCAACGCCGAGGTCGCCCGCGACCTCCTCGCGGGCAAGCAGGGCCCCGTCCGCGAGGCCGTGCTGCTCAACGCCGCCGGTGCGCTCGCGGCCTACGACGGCCCGGTGACCGACCTCGACACGGCCCTGTCCGCCGGTCTGGAGCGGGCGGCCCGCGCGATCGACTCGGGCGCGGCCGAGCGACTGCTCGCGACGTGGGCCGAGGTCTCCACACAGCTCAAGGGGTAGGTGGGTGGGTCGGGTCCGCCCGCCCCGCCGCGCCGGTCGCGCCCTGTCCTCCGGCCGCCGTGATCGTTGCGAGCGAGACGGGAGCGCTGCTCCGTCGACCGTCGGGTGACTCTCGCGGCGTCACGGTGCGGGCGCGGGCGGGCCGGGCGATCGCGGTTGCCTCGCTAGATCGTCGCCGGATCGGTGCGGGCCCCTGCGAGTCGCCCTCCGGCTTCGCGTGATCGCTCCGGGGTGGGAGGGGAGTGCGGGAGGGGAGTGCGTTTCAGCACTGTCCAGTGACGCTTCGTCATGGGTCGCTGACGCTTCGTCATGGGTCACTGACACTTCGTCATGGATCACGTCGAGGGCCGGCGGATCGGCTCGAGGCGGTCCTCTCGCGCTGGGTCAAGTCCGCTGTTGTGCTGTCGGTCTCCCGGAGTCGCGGTTTGGTCTCCGTGATCGTTCTGAGCGATACGTGCGGGCGGCTTCGACGACTGTCCTGTCCCTCTCACGGTGATCATGTGGCCTCGAGGTCCGTCGGATGGGCCGAAGCGGTCCTCTCGCGCTGTCGTGCTGTCGGTCTCCCGGAGTCGCGGTTTGGTCTCCGTGATCGTTCTGAGCGATACGTGCGGGCGGTCTCGACGACTGTCCTGTCCCTCTCACGGTGATCATGGGGCCTCGAGGTCCGTCGGATGGGCCGAAGCGGTCCTCTCGCGCTGTCGTGCTGTCGGTCTCCCGGAGTCGCGGTTTGGCCTCCGTGATCGTTCTGAGCGATACGTGCGGGCGGTCTCGACGACTGTCCTGTCCCTCCCACGGTGATCATGTGCGTCGAGGCCCGTCGGCACGCCGGCGTGGTCGCCGGCTCTTCGCGGCCGTGTCGGGCGATCTCACTGATCGTGACCGGTTCGGCGACTCTGCGTCAGACACGCTGTTCGGACGCGTGGTTCGTGGTTCGAGCTCTCGAGGGTGCTCGCTGCACCGGGTGACGCCCGTCCGGGGACGCGGTCACGCCTTCGAGGGGCTTTGGTCGCTTCGCGGTGACGTAAAGCGCACATGCGCATCATGATTCCCGCCAGCACCACCTACCTCAACGACATCATGAGGTGCGGCGGGTAGTGACAGGCGTACTGCGCAGAGTCACCGCACCGCCGGGCCGCGTAGCCCGCCCGGGCGACGGTGGTGCAGGCGAAAGGCGATCCGATGAAACTCCGAACCCGCAGACACCTCGCCCTGATCGCGACGATCGGTGCCCTGGGCCTGATCGGGCCCGGCGTCGCGCTCGCCCACGGCACCGCGAGGGAGATCCCCGGCCCCGCACCGACCGCCCTCGCACCGACCGTCCTCGCGCAGACCGGCTCCGCGCCGGCCGGGTCGGGGCTGCTCCCGGCTCCCGGCGCGGCCGGGCCGGTCGCGCCGGCGGCCGGCGTGGAGGCGGCACCGGCAAGCCTCCCGACCTCCCCGGCAAGCCTCCCGACCTCCCCGGCAACTCTGCCGGCGGCCCCGGAAACCCCGCTGACCTCCCCGGAAACCCCGCCGCCCCCGCCGGGTACCGCACCGACGGAGCCGCCCGCCGGCTCGACGGCCGTGGGAACCGCGCGTACCGATCCGGCGACCGGGTCGACGGGTCCGGGAACCGTGGATCCGGTGACCGGACCCATGAACCCGGCCACCGGGCCCACGAACCCTGCCCCCGGACCCACGAACCCGGGGACCGAGCCCACGAACCCGGGGACCGAGCCCACGAACCCGGGGACCGAGCCCACGGCGCCGGTGGGCGCGCCGGTCGTGGACCCCGCGACAGTCGCCCCGTCGGCGGGCAGTGCCGTGGCCGGACCCGGTGCGGGCGCGGTGCAGGACCCGCCGGCGGTACCGCCGCCAGCAGTGTCGTCGCCCACACCGTCGGCGCCCGACGTGCAGGAACCGCCTGCCGTGCCGCCGCCCGCGCTGCCGACACCGCCGGCCGAGCCGGATACCGCTGCCGAGAGGTACGGCTGGGGCACCCCGCTGCCGGAGTCCGACGAGTTCGACTACACCGGCTCCCCCGACTCCGCCAAGTGGCACACGATCGACGGGTGCTGGGCCGGCCACAACGGCAACGGAAAGCGCTGCGGCGCCAACAGCACGGTGGACGGCGAGAAGCTGATCCAGAAGGGCAGCGAGAACGGCGACACCGGCTGGCTGGCCTCGACGCTCGACCAGCAGTACGGCCGGTGGGAGGCGCGGGTCCGCTCCTTCAACACGGGGGAGTCGGGCAAGGAGTACCACCCGCTGCTGATCGTCTGGCCGGAGTCGGACCGCTGGCCGCAGGACGGTGAGTACGACTTCCTCGAGAACCAGGCACCCGGCGAGGACTGTGCCAACGCCTTCATTCACTACCCGCACCCGCGGATGCCCGTCCAGCAGGAGTTCCTGGAGGAGGAGGACTGCGGGGCGCCGCTGTCGGAGTGGCACAACATCGCCTTCGAGTGGACCCCGGACCACGTGCGCGGCTACATCGACGGCAAGGAGTGGTACACGCTGGAGGACGGCGCGGGTCCCGGTGGCCGGAAGAACATCCAGGACATGCCCTCCGGGCACCTGACCATCCAGTTCGACAACTTCCACGGCGGCGGGATGCGCGAGGCCAGCTACGAGATCGACTGGGTGCGCATCTACTCGCTCGACGGCGGAGGGGGTCCCGCGGCCGGCGAGCCGGACCCGGGTCCGGCGGCCGGTGAGCCCGCCACGGGCGGCGGCCAGGACGAGGGATCGATGACCGAGGCGGCGCCCGCCGCGTCGTCCACCCGGGCGTCGTCCTTCGACGCGCTCCACTCGGGCTGACCCGATCGTCCGCTCCCCCACCGGTGGCGGCCTGGCACGGGCCGTGCGGGTGCGCGACAGGGGTGCCGCACCTCGCCGTTCGCCGATCGCGGTCCGGTGTGGAGCGCGGCACCGCGAACCCGGCTGCACTAGCCTCCGCAGCGAACCGTCCCGAGGCCTCGTGAGAAGGAGAGCCCGTGATCACCGCGATCGTCCTGGTCCACACCCTCGCCGACCGGATCCCCGAGACCGCCCAGGCGATCGCGGACATCGAGGGCGTCGCCGAGGTCTACTCGTGTGCCGGCGACGTCGACCTGATCGCGATCGTGAAGGTCCGCGAGCACGAGCAGCTCGCCGACCTCATCGCGGGGAAGATCTCCAAGGTCGAGGGCGTGCAGCACACCGACACCCACATCGCCTTCCGCTCCTACTCCCGCGCCGACACCGAGGCCGCCTTCTCGGTGGGCTCGAACTGAGCCTCATCCCCTGCCCGCCAGCATCTCGACGACGCTGCGGCCGGCTTCCGTGCCCTCCCGGGCCTTGAGCGCCCACCCGCTCCACCGCGCGGCGCCACGGGCGGGCTCGGACCAGGGCGCGCAGTACACGAGCCGGGTGCCGCCGGTGGTGAGCCAGCGGTAGATCAGGCGCACCTCCTCGGGCGGGGCGCCGTGCAGCGGGCCCTCGCCCGGCAGGATCGTCTGCGCCCCGGCCCGCAGCGCCTCCACCACCGGCATCGGCCGGACGCCGCGGCGCGCGACGTCCGCCGCCGCGAGCTGCCCGTACCGGACCACGGCGAGCTCCCAGCCGCCGCGCCCGTCCGGCCGCGCACCGACGAGCTCGGGCTGCGCGGCCAGCTCGGCCAGCGTCTGCCGCCGCTCGAGGGCGGAGATCAGCGCGGCCAGCCGGTCCCGGTCGCCCGCCGCCTCCTCGAACCGCTCCTTGTCCGCCAGTTCGTCGACGCCGCGCGCGAGCTGGTGCAGCGGGTCGTCGCTCGCCCCGTGGACCAGCGCCCGCAGCGAGTCGACGGCGGGGGCGTACTCCTCCGGTGTCTGCAGACCTGCGCACGGTGCCCCGCACCTGCCCAGCTCGTGCAGCATGCACGGTGACGCCGAGGGGGCGCGGGCGGGGATCCGTTGCGTGCACCGCCGCAGCGGAACGGCGTCGAGCAGGGTGTCCAGGGCCGCGGTGGCGGAGCGGTGCGAGGCGAACGGGCCCAGCGCCCCCTCGCGCGCCGCGGTGACCACCGACAGCCGGGGGAAGGCCTCCGCCGTCGGCGCCACCCACCAGGTGCGCCCGGGGTTGCGCGAGCGGCGGTTGTACTTGGGTTTGTGCGCCGCGAGCAGCCGCAGTTCCCGGACGCCCGCCTCGAGCGCGTGGGCACAGACCACCGAGTCCACCCGCTCGGCCAGCGCCACCATGTCCCGGATCCGGCGCCGCCGCTCGCCCGCCGTGAAGTAGCTGCGCACCCGCCGTCGCAGATCCCCGCTGGTGCCGACGTAGAGCACCTCCTCGCGTGGACCGCGGAACAGGTACACGCCGGGCGCGGACGGCACCGTCTCGGCGAGGTGCCGCTGCTGCCGCTGGCGCTGGGTCGGCCGGTGCGCAGACGCCTCGCGGGTGAGCGCGAGCAACTCCTCCAGGCTCTGCACGCCCAGGTTCCCGACCCGCTCGAGGAGGTGGTGCAGCACCTCGACGGTGGCCCGCGCGTCGGACAACGCCCGGTGGTTCGGCTGAGTCCGGGTGCTGAAGTGCCGGGCGAGCGCGCCGAGCCGCACGCTCGGGCACTCCTCACGGGGGAGGACCGCCCGGGCGAGCCGCGCGGTGCACAGGACCGGCGGCCGCGGCCACACCTGCCCGTGCCGCTCGCAGGCCGAGCGGAGGAACCCTGAGTCGAACGGGGCGTTGTGCGCCACCAGGACGGCTCCGGTGAGGAACTCCAGCAGTGACGGCAGCACGGCGGGCAGTCGCGGTGCGGTGCGGACCATCGCGGTGGTGATGCCGGTGAGCGCCACGATGTTCGGCGGGATGCCGCTGCCGGGGTTGACGAGCGTGCCGAGCTCGCCCAGCACCTCGCCGCCGCGCACCTTGACGGCCCCGACCTCGGTGATCCCGTCCCGGTCGTGGCTCCCGCCCGTGGTCTCGAGGTCGAGCACGACGAACGTCACCTCGCGCAGCGGGGTGCCGAGCTCGTCGAACGAGAGCTGGGGAGCGGTCACGCGGCGAACGCTAGTTCGAACCCCCGACATTTCCTCGCACGCCCGTTCGACGCGTGTCGCGGGGGAGGGCGCGGACGGGTGCGTCGCGGCCGAATCCGTGGCCGCCCGTCCGGATCGGGGATAACCTTGACCGATGTACCCGGAGGACGCCGCGCACGAGCACCCGCAGGGTGCGGCGGGGTCCTCCGGAGGTGCCGCGGACCTCGACTGGGACCTCCTCCCGGACCCCGTCCGGCACCGGCTCGCCGAGGTCGCCGGCACCGCGCTCGCCGGCCTCCCGCCCGCGGAGGTGCCCGCCGCGCTGCGCCCGTTCGCCCGGTTCACCCCGGCCAAGCGCGCCCGCCTGGGCGGGGCCAAGCTGGTGCGCGAGCTGCGGGACGACGCGAGCTTCCGCACCGCCGTCGTCGCCTGGTGGGAGGAGAACCGGCCGGGTGAGCTCGCCGCCGGGCCCGACGAGCCGCTCACCGCCGCGGCGGCCGCCGTGCTCACCGGCGCGCCCGGCGCCCGGGGCGCCGTCGCGTCCGTCGCCCGCCGTGGGGACGCGGCCGAGGCCAGGGCCGAGCGCGACGAGGCCCTGTCCCGGGCGGACAAGCTGACCGTCGAGGTCGAGCGGCTGCGCGCCGAGCTGACCGAGGCCCGCGACCAGGCCCGGGAGGCCGCCGCGCAGCGCGAGCAGGAGGTCGCGCGGCTGCGCCGCAAGGTGTCCGAGCAGGGCACGAAGCTGCGGTTCGCGCTCGACAGCCGGAGCGAGCTGGAGGCCGAGGTCGCCCGGCTGCGGGCGGGGGTCGACGACCGGCTGGCCGAGGTGATCGCGGAACGGGACCGCGAGCGCGAGCGCGCCGAGGAGGAGCGCCGCCACGCCCGGCGCGCCCAGGCGGAGGTCGCGGCCGCGCGGCAGGCGGCCAAGGAGGCCCGGCAGGGCGACGAGGTGCGGCTCGGGCTGTTGCTCGAGACCCTCGGCGGCGCCGTGCAGGGGCTGCGCCGGGAGCTGTCCCTCGGCGGCGGTGGGCCCCGCCCCGCGGATCTCGTGGCCGGCCCGGGTGGCGTCCGGGGCGCCCCCGTCGCCAACCTCGCGATGCTCGACGGGCTGCTGGCCCTGCCCGCCGCCCACCTGATCGTCGACGGCTACAACGTCAGCAAGACCGGCTACCCCGAGCTGCCCCTGGCGGACCAGCGGACCCGGCTGGTCGGCCAGCTCGGCGCGCTCGCGGCACGCACCGGCGTCGAGGTCACCGTGGTGTTCGACGGGGCCGCGGTCACCGCGGCCCAGACCCGTGGCGCCCGGGGGGTGCGGGTGTTGTTCAGCGACCCGGGCGTGATCGCCGACGACGTCATCCGCGATCTCGTCGCCGCCGAGCCCCAGGGCAGGCCGCTGCTCGTCGCCTCCTCGGACCGCGAGGTCGCCGCCTCGGTGCGCCGGCGCGGGGCGCACGCGGTGCCCTCCTCGTTGCTGCTCGGCCGCCTCCGTTCCTGAGGGATCCGCTGGTCACGGCCGGTTCTCCGGAAACTGTCGGTGCCGCTCCGTACGGTGCGCCCGACGAGATCACCGGAGGCGAGGAGCGACACGATGATCGTCGACTGCGACGGCTGCGAGGTCCGGGGGCGGTCCTGCGGGGACTGCGCGATCGGGGTCCTGCTGGGCGTGCCCGAGGTGCCGGAGGCGGGGCCCCCGGCCGCAGAGGCGGGCCTGCTCGACGCGGTGGGGTCGATCGCCGGGGACGGTGAGGACCTGCCGCCCGGCGCGCCACGGGTGCAGCTCGCCGCAGCCGAGCGGCAGGCGTTGGCCGTGCTGGCCGATCAGGGACTGCTGCCGCGGTTGCGCTTGGTCCCCACCCGGCCCCGCACCGTCACCGACATCGGGGGCCAGCCCGCCGATCGCCGCAACGCTGTGTAGCGAAGTGCCGCACCGATCGCGTCGGACGGCCACGATGGGCGACGAGAGGGCGGACGACCGTTCACAGCACGGCTCGCGTCGCGGGTCTGGACGAGTGAATCACACACTCGTAATCTCGCCGCGACCTCGCGTCGAGCGGCCGTCGTCCCCAGGGCGGCCCGTGGGGTCACCGCCGCGGCGCCCCTCCGGCGCCCCGCCGCCCGGGACCCCCGACCCGGGCGGACGCGGCGGGGCGAGGAGGGAGTCGCGTCCGCGTGCTGTCGCCCGGAGAGCGGAGGACCCGGCTGGCCGGAGCGGCCCGGGCGGCCGTGTCGGTCGCACTGGTCGCGGCGGCCGTCGTCGCGCTCCCGGCCGGCACCGCGGCCGCCGACCCGATCCTGCCCGGGCTCCCCGGGGTGCCCGCTCCGGCGCACCCGAGCCCCGCTCCCGCGGGCCCTGCCGCGGTCGAGGACCCGGCCGCTCCCGCGGACCCCGCCGCAGCCGGGGTGCAGATCCCGGTCGCGCCCGGGGCCCGATCGCCCGCGCCGGAGCCGCGCACACCGGAGGAGGCGCGGCAGCGGCTCACCGACGTGCGTCGCGAGGCGGAGGTCCTCACCGAGCAGTGGCACGCCGCCACGGACGAGTTCACCGCGGCGCAGGGCGAGGCCGACCGGCTCCGCGACGCCGTGGAACCGCTGCGCGCCGTCGCGGACGGCGCCCGCCGCGACGAGGAGAGCTACCGGGCCACACTCGACGGGGTCGCGCTGTCGTTCTTCGAGAACGGGCGGCTGGACCAGTTCAACGCCCTGCTCGTCAGCTCCTCGCCGCAGGCCTATCTGGACCAGATGTCGGCGCTCGAGACGCTGACGGCCGATCGACTCGTCGCGCTCGACGAGCTGAGGGAGAAGGTCGACCACGCCGCGCGCAGCCAGGCCGAGGCCGACGACGCGACGCTGCGCGCCCAGCGGGCCGCCGACGACGCCCGGCAGGCCGCGGACGAGATCGGTGTGCGCAAGGCCGAGGCCGAGAAGCGCATCGGCGAGGTGGAGGCCCTGCTGCGCCGGCTGAGCCCGGACGAGATCGCGGCGCTCAACGGCCCGGCCGAGGACGCACCGGACGTCCTGCTGGGCACCGGCGTCGGTGCCGACGCGCTGCGGGCGGCGGCGACGAAGCTGGGTCGGCCCTACGTCTGGGGGGCGAGCGGGCCGCGGTCGTTCGACTGCTCGGGACTGACCTCCTGGGCGTTCAGGCAGGCCGGGATCACGTTGCCGCGGTCCAGCAGCGCGCAGGCCCGGGTCGGCACCCCCGTCTCCTGGGACGAGATGCAACCCGGCGACCTCGTCTTCTACTACACGCCCGTGAGCCACGTCGGCATCTACGCCGGCGGCGGCACGATGATCAACGCGCCGCAGAGCGGCGACGTCGTCAAGTACCAGACGGTCTCGCGCAGCGCGTTCACCGGCGCCCGCCGCATCTGATCCCGTCCGCTCCCCGCGCCGCCGCGGAGCCACCCGGGATCCCGGCGGGCCCCGCGGTCGGGCCCGATAGGTTCGCCCCGTGGCCCGCACGCTCCTCGTCACGAACGACTTCCCGCCCCGCCGGGGCGGCATCCAGAACTACCTGCGGACCCTCGCCGACCGGCTGCCGCCCGGGGAGCTGGCCGTCTACGCCCCGGCGTGGGAGGGCGCGGCCGCCTTCGACGCCGGTCTCGGCTACCCCGTCCACCGACACCCGACCTCGCTGATGCTGCCGGTGCCCGCGGTCGCCCGGCGAGCGGCCGGGTACGCCCGGGAGCACGGCGCCACCACCGTCTGGTTCGGCGCGGCGGCACCACTGGCGCTGCTCGGCCCCGGCCTGCGCCGCGCCGCCGGCGTCCGGCGGGTGGTGGCCAGCACGCACGGGCACGAGGTCGGCTGGTCGATGCTGCCCGGCGCGCGGCAGGCGTTGCGCCGCATCGGTGACGACGCCGACGTCGTCACCGTGGTGTCGCGCTACACCCGGGGGCGGTTCGCCTCGGCGTTCGGGCCGGGGGCGGCGCTCGAACACCTGCCGCCGGCGGTCGACACCGCGGTCTTCCGGCCGGATCCGGCCGCTCGCACCGCGCTGCGGGCCCGGTACGGGCTGGGGGAGGCGCCCGTCGTGACCTGCCTGTCGCGGCTCGTGGCGCGCAAGGGGCAGGATGCGCTGATCGCGGCCCTCGCGCCGCTGCGCGAGCGGGTTCCGGGCGCCCGGCTGCTGATCGTCGGCGACGGGCCGGACCGGGATCGGCTGCCGCGGCTGGCGCAGCGGCACGGGGTGGGCGGGCACGTCGTGTTCACGGGGGCGATCCCGGCGGAGGAGCTCGCCGCGCACCAGGCGGTCGGCGACGCGTTCGCATTGCCGTGTCGGACCCGCGGGGGCGGGCTCGACGTCGAGGGCCTCGGCATCGTGCTGCTCGAGGCGTCCGCGTGCGGCGTGCCGGTCGTGGCGGGGAACAGCGGCGGGGCACCGGAGACGGTGCGCGAGGGCGAGACCGGGCACGTCGTCGACGGCCGGGACCGGGCTGCGCTGGTCGAGGCCCTCGCCGACCTGCTCGCCGACCCCGGCCGCGCCCGGAAGATGGGTGCGGCCGGGCGGGCGTGGATGGAGGAGGAGTGGACCCTCCCCACCCAGGTCACCCGCCTGCAGGCCTTCCTCGCCGGCGCGCCCCGGGAGAACGTGCCCTGAGCAACCCCACGCACTCGGGAACCACAACGCGCGCCGGCGGCCCACGAATGCGCGTTCTGGAACCATGATGCGCGCCAGCGAGCCACGAACGCGCGTGATGGAGCCATCATGCGCGCCAGCGGGCACGACACCGGTCGGCCCGCGTCGGTTCAGGCGGGTTGCGGGGTCTCGGCAGGGGTGTAGATGGCGGCGATCTCGCCGGCGTACTGCTGCGCCACCACCGCGCGCTTCACCTTCAGCGTGGGTGTGAGCTGCCCGCCCGCCTCGGAGAAGTCGGCGGGCAGGACGCGGAACCTGCGGATCCGCTCCGCCCGCGACACCGCCTGGTTGGCCTCCTCGACGGCGGCCGCGATCTCGCCGCGCAGCTCGGGGTCATCGACCAGGTCGGCGGCGGAGGCCGGGTCGCCGTCCGTGGACTTGCCGTTGCGCTCGCGCCAGCCCGGCAACGCCTCGGGGTCGATCGTGACCAGCGCGCCGATGAAGGGCTTGCCGTCGCCCACGACCATGCACTGTCCGACCAGCGGGTTCGCCCGCAGCCGGTCCTCCAGCACCGCGGGGGCGACGTTCTTGCCGCCCGCGGTGACCAGGATCTCCTTCTTGCGACCGGTGATCGTGAGGTAGCCGGCGTCGTCGAGCTCACCGAGGTCCCCGCTGTGGAGCCAGCCGCCGTCGAGCGCCTCGGCGGTGGCCTTCTCGTTCTGCCAGTACCCGCGGAAGACGATGTCGCCGCGCAGCAGGATCTCGCCGTCGTCGGCGATCCGGACGGCGTGGCCCGGGACCGGCCGGCCGACGGTCCCGACCCGCTGCGCCGACAGCGCGTTCACGGTGATGCCCGCCGTGGTCTCGGTGAGGCCGTAGCCCTCGAGGATCGGCAGCCCGATGCCGCGGAAGAAGTGCCCGAGACGCTCGCCGAGCGGGGCGCTGCCGGACACCGCGGCGACCACCCGCCCGCCGGTCGCGGCGCGCAGCTTGCCGTAGACGAGCTTGTCGAACACCGCGTGCCCGATCTTCAGTCCGAGCCCGGGCCCGCCGGTGTCCTGCGCCTTCGACCACGCGATCGCGGTGTCCGCGGCGGCGTCGAAGATCCGGCCCTTGCCCTCGTCGTGCGCCTTCTGCCGGGCGCCGTTGTAGACCTTCTCGAACACCCGGGGTACGGCGAGCAGGAAGGTCGGGCGGAAGCTCTGCAGGTCCGCCAGCAGGTTCTTGGTGTCCGGGGTGTGCCCGATGACGGTGCGCGAGGCGATCGCGCCGCATTGGATGACCTTGCCGAAGACGTGTGCCAGCGGCAGGAACAGCAGCACCGAACCGGTGTCGGTGAGCAGCTCGGACAGCACCGCGCGGGTGGCGGCGATCTCGGTCAGCAGGTTGCGGTGGGTCAGCTCGCAGCCCTTGGGCCGCCCGGTGGTCCCGGAGGTGTAGATCAGCGTGGCCAGGTCGTCCGCCCCGACCGCCCGGCGGCGCTCGTGGACCTGCTCGTCGGCGAGTTCCTTGCCCGCGGCCACGAGCTCGTCGACCGCGCCGGAGGCGATCTCCTCGACGAACCGCACCGGGACGCCCGCCCGGGCGACCAGCGCCGCGTGCTCCGCGGTCTCGACCACGATCCCGACCGCACCCGAGTCGGAGAGGATCCACTCGATCTGCGAGGCCGACGAGGTCTCGTAGATCGGCACCGTGACCCCGCCGGCGGCGAGGATCGCGTAGTCGAGGAGCGTCCACTCGTAGCGGGTCCGGGACAGCAGCGCGACGCGGTCGCCCCGCCCGACCCCGGACGCGATCAGCCCCCGCGCGACGGCGGTGACCTGCGCGGCGAACTCGGCGGCGGTGACGTCCCGCCAGCCGCCGGCCTCCTGGACCCGCAGCAGCGTGGCCCTCGGGATCTCGGCCTCGTTCGCGTAGACGGCGTCGAGGAGGTTCTCCTGCGCGCCGACCGTGACGGTCGCCGGGACGCTGTACTCACGCACGATCCTGACCTCCTGGCCGGCGTCGACAGGGTTACTCGTGAGGAAAGATAGCGCGTCCCGCCCCGGACCGGCAGGCACGGCGTGTCCGGGTTGTCCGCTTCGCCCCGACGGTCCCGCCGCGGCGCTCGGCGGGTCCGGCGACGGTCCCGTGGCCCGGGACGGGAGGATCGACGCGGAGACCGACCGGCGGAGGAGGTGCCCGGTGCCCACTGTGGACGTGGTGGACGAGGCATTCCTGGCGGTGCCGCGGGCGCGCGTCGCGGTCGAGTTCGCCGACCCCCGCACGTGGCCGGCGCTCTGGCCGGACCTGCGGCTGGAGCTGGTCGCCGACCGGGGCGACGAGGGCGTGCGGTGGACCGTCGGAGGCGCGCTCACCGGGAGCATGGAGGTGTGGCTGGAGGCCGTGCTCGACGGCACCGTCGTCCACTACTACCTGCGCGCCGACCCCACCGGGCCCGGCGGCCTGCCGACGACCTGGCCCCGCCGCCGCGCCACCGCCGAGTCCCAGCGCCGGCAGCGTGCCGCGAAGCGGATCGCGTTCGCGCTCAAGGCGAGGCTGGAGGCGGGCCGGGCCCCGGGGGAACCTCCTGCCGGCGGAGCCGGCACGGCGGAGCTGACGTAGCGTCTGCAGATCATGCGGGTGCATGTGGTCTCCGACGTGCACGGCAACGTGGAGGCCCTGGCCAGGGCGGCCGACGGCGCCGACGCCGTGTTCGTGCTCGGCGACCTGATCGACTTCGTGGACTACCGGAACCCGGAGGGCGGCATCCTCGGGCGGGTCCTGGGCGCCGAGGTGAGCCGCCGGTTCGGCGAGGTGCGCCGCGCGGGCGGGCCGGGCGAGCTGCGGGAGTTCGCGCGGCGGGCGTGGTCGCGCATCCCCGATCCGGCCGCCGTGGTCGAGGAGGCGATCGCCGAGCAGTACGAGGCGATGTTCCCGGTCCTGCCCGATCCGACCTGGGCGATCCCGGGCAACGTCGACGTCCCCGACCTCTGGCCCACGCACGTCCGGCCGGGCACCCGAGTTCCCGACGGCGAGGTCGTCGAGATCGGCGGGCTGCGCGTCGGCTTCGTGGGCGGGGTGCCGCTGCCGCCCGGCCTCCCGCCGCGCACGGGCGGCCCGTGGCGCCCCCACCTCGTCGCGTCCGAGGACTATCTCGCGGCGGTCGGCACGCTCAGCGACGTCGAGCTGCTGTGCACGCACGCCCCGCCCGCGGTGCCCGCCCTGTTCTACGACGTCGTCACCGCGCGGCGCGAGCTGCCCGGGCAGGGCCTGGTGGAGCTGATCGAGCGGGACCGGCCGCGGGCCGCGCTGTTCGGGCACGTCCACCAGCCGCTGGCGCAGCGGGCGCGGCTGGGGCGCACCGAGTGCGTCAACGTCGGGCACTTCCGCACGACGGGCGAGCCGTACGTGCTGCGCTGGTGATCGGCCGGGTACGGTGCGCGTCATGGCCGACGCGACGACGTCCTCGATCACCATCGACGCCGACCCCGACACGGTCATGGCGGTGATCGCGGACTTCGAGGCCTACCCGGAGTGGGCGGACCAGGTGAAGACGGTCGAGATCCTCGAGAAGGGCGCGGGCCCGGAGCCCGCCCGCGCCGAGCGCGTCCGGTTCTCCATGGACGCCGGCCCGATCAAGGACACCTACACCCTCGACTACGACTGGGCGCCCGACGGCCGCTCGGTGAGCTGGACGCTGGTCAAGGGGCAGATGCAGAAGGCGCAGAACGGCTCGTACATACTGGAGTCCGCGGGTGGCGCGCCGACCACGGTGACCTACAGCCTCGCCGTCGACCTGAACATCCCGATGATCGGTATGTTGCGCCGCAAGGCCGAGAAAGTGATCATCGACACCGCGCTGAAGGGGTTGAAGCGCCGAGTGGAGAGCCGCTCCTGAGCGCACGCCCCGTGGCGGCTACGCTGCCGCGCGTGCGGGTCGTGCTGTTCACCGGCAAGGGGGGCGTCGGGAAGACGACGCTCGCCGCGGCCACGGCCGTCCGCCTCGCCCGGTCCGGGCGCAAGACCCTGGTGGTCTCCACCGATCCCGCACACTCCCTCGGCGACGCGCTCGGCGAGCCGCTCGACGGCACCACCGAGACCGAACCCGCCGAGCTGGGCGGCGGGCTGTTCGCCGCGCACGTCGACACCCGCGTGCTGCTCGACGACACGTGGGCCGAGCTGCAGGGACATCTGCGCACGCTGCTCGCCGGGGCCGGGATCGACGAGCTGCTGGCCGACGAGCTGACCGTGCTGCCCGGCGTCGAGGACCTCCTCGCGCTGGCCGAGGTGCACCGGCTCGCCACGTCCGGGCTGTGGGAGGTGGTGGTGGTCGACTGCGGTCCCACCGCGGAGACGCTGCGCCTGCTCGGCCTGCCCGAGGCGCTCTCCGGGTACCTGGAGCGGCTGTTCCCGGCGCACCGCCGGGCCGTCCGTGGGATGATCGCCGGACTGGCCGGCGGACGGGCCGGCGCCGAGCACGCCGGGGGCTGGGACCGCACGGTCGACGCCCTCGACCGGCTCGCCGCCCAGCTCGTCGGGCTGCGCGCCCTGTTGGCCGACCGCGAGGAGACCTCGATCCGCCTGGTCCTGACGCCCGAGCGGGTCGTCGCCGCGGAGACCCGCCGCACCCTGACCGCGCTGGCCCTGCACGACCTGCAGGTCGACGGCCTGGTCGTCAACCGGGTCATGCCCGCGCCGCCGCCGTCGTTGCGCGGCCCGACGGCGCGCTGGTTGCGCGAGCGGCACACCGAGCAGCAGGCCGTGCTGGCCGAGGTGCGTGCGGAGTGCGGCGACGCCGTCCCGCTCGTGACCGTGCCGTACGCCGCGGCCGAGCCGACGGGGGTGGCGGCGCTGGACGTGCTCGCCGCCGACCTGTACGGCGGGGCGGACCCCGTCGCGCCCGCCCCGGCCGCGGGACCGGCGCTGCGCGTCGAGCGCACCGCGGGCAGCGGCACCTCGGGGGACTCGGAGTTCGAGCTGTCCCTGCGCCTGCCCGGCGCGGCCGACGGTCCGCTGGACCTCACCCGGGTCGGGGACGAGCTGGTGGTCACCCTGGGCGCCACACGCCGTCGGGTCAGTCTGCCCGCCGTGCTGCGCCGCTGCGAGGTCACCGCGGCCCGGCTCGTGGGCGACGGTCACGCGACGGAGCTGGTCGTGGTGTTCGCGCCGGATCCGGCGGTCTGGATGCAGCGGTGAGGGGCCGGCAGCGGTGAGCTGCACCCACTCCGACACCCTCACCCGCGAGCTGCGGGCCCTCGCCCTTGCCGTGCTCGACCGGGTCGGTCCGCTGGTCGACGCCGCCCGCACGGGCGAGCGAGGGGTGCGTCCGACCGCGTCGAGCTGTGCGTCCTGCCCGGTCTGCGCCCTGCTGGCGTTGCTGCGCGGGGAGCGCCCGGAGCTGGCCGCGCGGCTGGCCGAGCACGCCTCGGGACTGCTGACGGTGCTGCGGGCGTTGACCGAGGAGCTGCCGGACCCGCCGGCGGAGGGCACGGCCGGCGGTGCGGGGCGTCGACCCGGGGAGGCGAGCGGACAGGGCGCGACCCCTGAGGGACCGGACGACCTCCGCGGCGGCGGTGACGAGCGGCGACGGGCCCGACCCGAGCCGGCCCGGCGGGTCCAGCACATCCGCGTGGTGCGGGCCTGACGTGTTGACGGTCGGCGTGGACGTCGGGGGGACCAGCGTGCGGGCCGGGGTCGTCGACCCCGAGGGCGGGGTCATCGACAGCGCGAGCGCCGCGACGCCCAGGAGCGACGAGGCCCTCGAAGCGGCCGTCGCCTCCTGCGTGGGCGAGCTCGCCCACCGGCACCGGGTGTCGGCGGTGGGCCTGGCGCTGGCCGGGTTCATCGACGCCGACCGGGGCCTGGTCCGGTTCGCGCCGCACCTGTCGTGGCGGGACGCACCGGTGGCCGACCGGATGCGCGCGCGTCTCGGCGTGCCGGTCGTCGTCGAGCACGACGCCAACGCCGCGGCCCTGGCCGAGCGCCGCTACGGGGCCGCCGCCGGCGCGTCGAGTGTGGTGTTCCTGGCCCTCGGCACCGGCATCGGCGGCGCGCTGCTGCTCGACGGTGTGCCGTTCCGCGGCGCGTTCGGGGTGGCCCCGGAGTTCGGGCACGTCCGCGTGGTGCCCCGCGGCCGCCCGTGCGAGTGCGGCAAGCGCGGCTGCTGGGAGCGCTACTGCAGCGGCACCGCGCTGGCCACCACGGCGTTGGAGATGCTCGCCGACCCCGACGCGACGACGTCGGTGTTGTACCGGGAGGCCGCGCGGGACCCGGGCCGGATCACCGGTCAGCGGGTGGCCGCCGCGGCGCGGGACGGGGACCGGCTGGCCCGGCGCGCAATGGCGGACATGGGCCGGTGGCTGGGGGAGGGCCTGTCGCTGATCGCCGACGTCCTCGACCCCGAGCTGGTGGTGGTCGGCGGCGGCGTCTCGGTGTCCGCGCCGCTGTTCCTCGACGAGGCCCGCGAGCACTACGCCCGCATCGTCACCGGGGCGGGCAACCGGCCGCTGGCGCGCATCCGCACCGCGCAGCTCGGCTCCGCGGCCGCGGTGGTCGGGGCGGCCGAGCTGGCCCGCGAGGCGGTCCTGACGGGCGGGGCGGCCCGCTAGGCCGGCGATCCTCGGTCGCTGGAGCAGAAGCAGGTCGGCGACTCGTCGGAACGGCGTGGGCGATGGGGTGCTGTGAGGATGGGCGCGTGACGTCCGAGCCACCGTTGTTGCTCGCGCTCGATCTGGCCGGCACCTTCGTGTTCGGCCTCAACGGCGCACTGACCGCGGTGCGCACGGCACGGCTCGACATCGTCGGCGTCCTGGCCCTCGCGGTGATCACCGCGCTGGGCGGCGGGATCACCCGCGACGTGCTGATCGGTGCGATACCTCCGGCCGCCTTCGACGACTGGCGCTACCTCGCGCTCGCCGTGGGCGGCGGCGTGGTCGCGTTCGCGCTGAGCCGGTGGCTGGACCGGCTGGAGACGCCGATCGTCCTGCTCGACGCCGTCGGGTTGAGCGTGTTCGCGGTGATCGGCACCGTCAAGGCCCTGGAGTTCGGCCTCGGCCTCGGCCCGGCCATCCTGCTCGGTGCGGTCAGCGCCGTGGGCGGCGGCACGATCCGCGACGTCCTGATCCGGCAGATCCCGTCGGTGCTGCACTCGGACCTGTACGCGATCCCGGCGCTGGTCGCGGCCGCCCTCACCGCCGCCGCCGTGCGCACGGGGATCTACGGGCTACCCGCGGCCCTGGGGGCCGCGGCGGTCTGTTTCGCCATCAGGATGATCGGAGTCCGGTTCCACCTGCACGCCCCGGGGCCGCCCGGCGCGGGCCGGTTCCACGACCGTCACGGCCACCCACGCGACGAGGCCCGCGACGACCGGCGCGACGACGACTCCTGAGCTACCCGGCCGACCGGGCCGACGCGGCGACGAGTACCGGTGCCGAGGTGGGCTGGGTGATCGGGGCGGAGCCCGGCGAGGGGGCCGACCGCCGTCGTCGGCGCTCGAGCCTGCGGTCCGACAGGCCCGCCGCTCGCCGTGACCTAGACGGTCCCCTCGTCGTCGTACGGGTCGGCGTCCTCGTCGGCGGGCTGCCAGAGCCGCATCAACAGCCAGGTCAGGCCGCCGGCGATGGCGACGAGGCCGAGCGGGAGCCCGTAGACCGAGGACATCCCGATCCACCGTGGAGCCGCGACCAGCACGATCCCGAGCACCACCAGGACCAGACCGACGCCCACGGCGGCGCCGACCCGGGGCAGCGGCGGCGGCTCCGGCGGGACGTAGTGCTCCTCCGGGTCCAGCCGGGGATCGATCTCGGGCGCCGGCGGGGGAGCGGCAGCCGCGCCGTCCGCCGGGCCGCCCGGCCAGTGCGGAACGGTGCCCTCCGCCTTCCACGAGGCCACGACCTGCTCGAAGGGGTCCGGATCGGAGCGCCGCCCCTCCCGGCCCGGGTCGCCCGGCACACCCTCCGGCTCGCCCGTGCTCATGCTCGCGGCCTCCTCGGGGTCTGCGGGGACAGACCCGTGCATCCTGACACGGATGCGCCCGCGAGGGCGCCGGGAGTCCCCTTGTTGTCGCATCGACACGGCGCTCCGTAGGCTTGGGCTCCCTTGCGGTGAGGAGGCCCTGCCCGGTGCTGTACTGGTGGTCGAAGTACGTCCTGCTCGGCCCGTTGCTCCGGTTGTACTGCCGCCCCACCATCGAGGGCCTGGAGCACATCCCCACCTCGGGTGCCGCGATCCTCGCGAGCAACCACCTGGCGGTGGCCGACTCCTTCCTGCTGCCCCTGCAGGTGCCGCGCCGGATCACGTTCCTGGCCAAGCGCGAGTACTTCACCGAGCCGGGGCTCAAGGGCTTCGTCAAGAAGCAGTTCTTCAGCGGGGTCGGGCAGGTCCCGGTCGACCGGTCCGGCGGCAACGCGGCGCAGGCGGCCATGGACACCGCCGTCCGGCTGCTGCGCGAGGGCAACCTGCTCGGCATCTACCCGGAGGGCACCCGCAGCCCGGACGGACGGCTCTACAAGGGCAAGACGGGCGTCGCCCGGATGGCGCTCGAGGCGGCCGTCCCGGTCGTCCCCGTCGCCATGATCGGCACGGACAAGGTCAACCCGATCGGCTCGACGATGTGGCGGCCCGGCCACGTGCACGTCAAGGTCGGGGAGCCCCTGGACTTCTCGCGCTACGAGGGCATGGCCGGGGACCGGTTCATCGAGCGGTCCATGACGGACGAGATCATGTACGCGCTGATGGAGCTCTCCGGACAGACCTACGTGGACCTCTACGCCGCGTCGGTCAAGGAGAAGGCCGCGCTGGCCGAGAAGGAGCAGCAGGGCCGCGCCGCCGCCTGACCGGCGGCCCCGGGGCGACGCCGGCGAGGGAGCTCAACCCGCGGCGACGGCGGCGTTGGCCGCGTCCTGTGCCTGCTGCAGGCCCGGGCCCACGGGCAGCCGGCCGGCGAAGACCTCCCCGAGGATCGGGTCGAAGGCCCGCAGACCGGTGCCGAACTTGGGCCCGAGCGGCGGCTCGATCGTCGCGGTGCCGCCGAGGCTGCCGAAGTAGCCCGTCTCGACGCCGCGCTCGCGCCAGTAGTCGAAGAACTTCTGCTGCGAGCCGATCACCGCCGGCAGCGCGGCGCCCCGCCCGCCGACCGGGTCGGCGCCCGGTTCGGAGCCGATCCAGTCCAGGACCCGTGCCACGGCCTCGGGGTGCGGGCTGCGCGCGTTGCCGGCGGCGATCACGCTGTTGACCACCGACACCCGCCCCGCGGGACCTGCCACCATCGGCGCCACTCCCCACTCGAAGGCGGCGCCGTCGGCGACGTTGCGCAGGTTGTAGGTGCCGGACTGGAACACCGCGAGCCGCTGGTCGAGGAAGGCGTCCCGGCCGTAGTCGGAGTTGACGTTCGTGTCGTCGGCGTCGGGGGCGACGTGGTGGGTGTTGATCAGGTCGACCAGGTACCGGAAGGCCTGCACGGACCGCGGCTCGGCGAAGGCGAAGGTGCCGTCCGGCTTCTGGAACCGGCCGCCGTTCGAGCCGACGAACTCGTAGTACACCGCCTGGAGGTCGCGGCCGGCGTTGAAGCCGTACCGGGCCACCCGGTCGGGGTCGAAGCCGGGCTCGTCGGCGGTGCGCCCGTGGACGTCGACCGTCAGCTTCCGCATCGCCGGCAGGAAGGTGTCCTCGGCCGGGTCGGTGTGCCAGGTCAGGGCGGCGGGGTCGACGCCGGCCTCGGCCAGCATCCGCCGGTTGTAGTAGGTGACGATCCGGCCGTCGGTCAGCGCGGGGACGCCCCACAGCGCCCCGTTGCGGGTGTACTGCTCGACGGCGGCCGGGACCCAGGCCCGCCGCCGGCCGGGCAGCACCCGGTCGACGTCCACGAGCGCGCCGGCGTCGGCGAGCGAGGCGAACCAGGCCGAGTTGAGCCAGAAGACGTCGTCCGCCGTGCCCGAGGCGAGCTGGGTGGTGAGGCTGACGAAGTAGTCGGTGTACGGGACGACGTCGAGGTCCACCCGGATGTCGGGGTGCTGTCGCTCGAACTCGGCGAAGGACGTGCCGTAGGCCTTCGCCACCTGGTCGTCCCAGAGCCGCACGGTGACCGTGGTGACCGGCGCCCTCGGGGGGCCCGCGCAGGCCGCGGCCAGCACGGCGCAGAGCAGCACGACGAACCCCGGGAGCAGGGCGGTGGGGGAGCGGCGCATGGGCTCTCGTTCGCGGGTCGGCGGGTCCTCGGGTAGGTCGTCCCGGACGTCCGGGTCGTGACGCGGCGACCACATCTTCGCTCGACCGGCGTAGTCCCGGCGCACCACCCGCCGTTCGGGCGACGTAGAGTCGCGGCAGGTCCGAAAGGGTTGGCATGCGCTTCTTCTACGACACCGAGTTCATCGAGGACGGCAGGACGATCGATCTCGTCTCGATCGGCATCGTCGGCGAGGACGGGCGCGAGTTCTACGCGGTGTCCACCGAGTTCGACCCGGGGCGGGCCGGCCCCTGGGTACGGGCCAACGTGTTGCCCAAACTGCCCTCGCCGGCCGACAGGGCGTGGCGCTCCCGTGCCACGATCCGTCGCGAGCTGCTCGAGTTCCTCACCGGCGCCCCCGGCGAGGTCGAGCTGTGGGCCTGGATCGCCGCCTACGACCACGTCGCCCTCTGCCAGCTGTGGGGCGCCATGCCCGCGCTGCCCCGGGCCCTGCCGCGGTTCACCCGCGAGCTGCGCCAGCGCTGGGAGGACGCGGGCCGCCCACCGCTGCCGCCGCCCACCTCCGACGCGCACGATGCGCTGGCCGACGCCCGGCTCAACCTGCGCCGCTGGCAGGTGATCGAGACGGCCGTCCCGACGCCCTGACGCCGAGCGGGTGTCGGTCCGGGACGGAGGGAACGAGCGGACAGCGGCCCGGACCGGAGTGCGCCCACACCGGCGGCGACCGGGGGCGGGGTGTGCCGGGAGCGAGGCCCGCGCCCGGACCGCATACCCTCTTCCCCGTGAACTGGTCCGTCGACGCCCCCGTGGACGTCCTCCCGGAGCTGCCGCCGCTGCCCGGTGAGCTCCGCACCCGGCTGGACGACGCGCTCGCCCGGCCCGCCGCCCAGCAGCCCGAGTGGCCGGACACCTCGGTCGTCGAGCACACCCGCACGGTCCTGGAGAGCGTGCCACCGGTGGTGCTGCCGCCCGAGGTCGACCGGCTCTCCCAGCGCCTGGCGGACGTGGCGAACGGGAAGGCCTTCCTGCTCCAGGGCGGGGACTGCGCCGAGACGTTCGTCGACAACACCGAGCCGCACATCCGCGCGACCATCCGCACGCTGCTGCAGATGGCCGTCGTGCTGACCTACGGCGCGTCGCTGCCGGTGGTGAAGGTCGGCCGGATCGCCGGGCAGTACGCCAAGCCCCGCAGCTCGCCCGTCGACGCGCTGGGCCTGCCCTCCTACCGCGGCGACATCGTCAACGCGCTGGCCCCGAACGAGGCGGCCCGCACCCCGGACCCGTCGCGGATGATCCGGGCGTACGCCAACGCGAGCGCCGCGATGAACCTGGTCCGCGGGCTGACCGCGACCGGCATGGCCGACCTGGCGATGGTGCACGCCTGGAACAAGGACTTCGTGCGCACGTCGGCGGCGGGCGAGCGGTACGAGGCCGTCGCGGCGGAGATCGACCGCGCCGTCCGGTTCATGGACGCCTGCGGGGTCACCGACCACCAGCTGCACGCGGTGGAGTTCTACGCCTCGCACGAGGCCCTGCTGCTCGACTACGAGCGGTCCATGCTGCGGCTGGACCTCGACCGGGACAACCCGGTCCTCTACGACCTGTCGGCGCACTTCCTGTGGATCGGCGAGCGCACCCGCCAGCTCGACGGCGCGCACGTCGCCTTCGCCGAGCTGCTGTCCAACCCGATCGGCCTGAAGATCGGCCCGACCACCACGCCGGAGCAGGCCGTCGAGTACGTCGAGCGACTCGACCCGCGCAACGAGCCCGGCCGCCTCACGCTGATCAGCCGGATGGGCAACGGCAAGATCCGCGACGCGCTGCCGCCGATCGTCGAGAAGGTCACCGCCTCCGGCCACAAGGTCATCTGGCAGTGCGACCCGATGCACGGCAACACCCACGAGTCCACGACGGGCTACAAGACCCGCCACTTCGACCGCATCGTCGACGAGGTGCAGGGCTTCTTCGAGGTGCACGGCGCACTGGGCACCCACCCCGGCGGCATCCACGTCGAGGTCACCGGCGAGGACGTCACCGAGTGCCTCGGCGGTGCCCAGGAGATCTCCGACACCGACCTCGCCGGCCGGTACGAGACGGCCTGCGACCCGCGGCTCAACACCCAGCAGTCCCTCGAGCTCGCCTTCCTGGTCGCGGAGATGCTGCGCGGCTGACGCCGACCGTGCGTGGTCGGTGGTGCTCCGGCCCGACCGACCACGGCCGGGCGTCGGTGGCGTGGGAGACGGTGGGCGCTAGAAGACGGTGAGGGTGACGGTCGAGCCCTCCTCGACCGTGCTGCCCGGGCTCGGGTCCTGGCCGACGACCCGCGGGTTCTGCCGGACGAAGGGCAGGCTGCGCTCGACCTCGACGACCAGGCCACGGCGGTCCAGTGCCTCCCGGGCCTCGTCGAGGCGGTCGCCGACCAGGCGCGGGACGTCCACCTCGGCCGGCGGTTCCACGCCCTTGCTGAGCACCAGGGTGACCGGGCCGCCGATCGGCAACGGGGTGCCCACCGCCGGTTCGGTGCGGAGCACGGCCCCCTGCGGCACGGTGCTGCTGAAGTCCGCCGCGGATCCCGAGGTCACGGGTGTGAGCTGGGCGTCCCGAACCGCCTGCTGCGCCGCCTCGACCGTGCTGCCCGCGGCGACGGCCGGGACGACGGGGCGGCCGGTCGACACCGTGAGCGTCACCGCGCTGCCGCGCAGCAACCGCGAGTCCGCGGCCGGGTCGGCGGCGGCCACCCGGTCCGCGGCGACGTCGTCGTGGTGCCGCTCGGTGACCGACCACGCCAGGTCGGCCTCGGTGAGCAGCTGCTCCGCAACGGTCCGGTCCAGCCCGACGACCGAGGGCATCGCGGTCCACCGGCCCGCGCCCAGCCACCACGCCGCGCCGCCGACGACCAGGCCGAGCAGCACCAGCACGACGATCCACAGCGCGAACACCCGCCGGCTCCGTCGGCGGGCGACGCGGTGGTCCGGTAGGGCGTCGAGGCGCGGGGCCGTCGCAGTGCGGCGTCGGCCGCCGACCCCGGTCGGCGGGTCCCCGCCGTCCCCCCCGCCGTCCCCCCCGCCGTCCTCCCTGCCGTCGAACCCGCCGTCGAACCCGCCGTCGAACCCGTCCCGGGTGAGCGCGCGGGTACCCCCGGGTCCGCTCTCGACCGGCGCGTCGACCCCGAAGGCCTCGGCGGGCACGGTGTCCTGCTCCTCGACCGGCGGCGGGGGCGGCAGCGGGACCGGCACCTGCGGGACGGCCAGCCACTCCCGCAGCCGGACCAGCTCGCCCAGGAACGCGGCGGCGTCGGCCGGGCGGCGGTCGGGGTCGCGCGAGGTGGCCCGGCGGACCAGGTCGTCGAGCTCCGGCGGGACCTCCGTCGCGACCGCCGACGGCGGCGGCACGTCGTCGTTCACGTGCCGGTAGGCCACCGACAGCGGGTTGTCGCCGGTGTACGGCGGGGCACCGGTGAGCAGCTCGTAGCAGAGGACACCGGCGGCGTAGACGTCGCTGCGGGCGTCGGCCCGGCCGGTGGCGACCTGCTCGGGGGAGAGGTAGGCCATCGTCCCGAGGATCATCCCGGCGTGGCTGACCCCGGCCTCGGCGGCCGCGGTGACCAGCCCGAAGTCGGCGACCTTGACGCTGCCGTCCCTCCCGAGCAGCACGTTCTCCGGCTTGACGTCCCGGTGCACCATGCCGAGGCGGTGTGCCTGCGCGAGGCCCGCGAGGACCGGCTCCAGCACGGCGAAGGTCGCCGGCACGCCCAGCGCGCCCCGGTGGCGCAGCACCTCCCGCAGGGTGCCGCCCGTGACCAGTTCCATGACCAGGAACAGCGTCGGCTCGCCACCGGGCGGCGTGCAGCGGCCCTGGTCGTGGACGTCGACGACGTGCGGGTGGTCGATCCGTGCCGCCGACCGGGCCTCCCGCTCGAAGCGGCCCCGGAAGGTGGGGTCGGCCGCCAGCCGCGGGTCCATGATCTTGATCGCGACCGGGCGGTCCAGCCGGGTGTCCAGCCCGCGGTGCACGGTGGACATGCCGCCCCGGGCCAGGACCGGCCCGATCCGGTACCGCGCGTCGATCAGGGCTCCGGGGGAGCCGGGCGGTGCGGTCACCCCCCGACGGTACCGCCCGGGCGGTCCCTCCCCGCGGCGTCTCCCCTCGGGCGACGCGCTGTGGCATGGTGACGCGCGTGAGTGAACCGAACGGGGCGAGCGCCGTCCTGTCCGACGACGTCGCCGTCCTGCCCGCCACCGAGGTCGCCGAGATCCTCGCGGTCCCGCGGACCCGGGTGCACCAGCTGATCAAGGACGGCCAGCTGCTCTCGCTGAAGCGGGAGGGCACCACCTGCGTCCCCGCGGACTTCCTCGACGGCAACGCCGTGGTGAAGGGTCTGTCCGGCACGATCACCGTGCTCCGCGACGGCGGCTACCCCGACACCGACATCCTCCGCTGGCTCTTCACCGCCGACGACAGCCTCCCCGGCACGCCGATCGCGGCGATCCGGGCCGGGCGCCACCGCGAGGTCAAGCGGCGTGCCCAGGCCATGGCCTTCTGAGGATGCCCGGGCGCGGTCCGCTCAGGACCGGTGCCGCGTCCACACGGCGTGGGCGAGCGCCGGGCCCGCCACCGCCAGCCGGCGGCGCCCGGGGACCGTCACCCGGCGGTGCAGCACCTGGTAGTCCGCGGCGGCGATCTCGTCGAGGATCCCGCCGTAGAGGGTGAAGGCACAGCGCACGCAGTCCCGGGACTCCCGTGCGAGCATCGCGATCCCCGGCTCCGCCCGTCGGTAGACCGCCCGGGTGCGGGCGACCAGGTGGGCGAGGGCGCGGCGCACGCGCGGCTCGGTGGTCCGCCGGGTCCGGCACCAGGCCAGCAGCTCGCGGTCCACCCCGAACGCGGCCAGCTCGTCCGCCGGCAGGTAGACGCGCCCGCGGTCGAGGTCCTCACCGACGTCGCGCAGGAAGTTGGTCATCTGGAACGCCACGCCGAGCGCGGCGGCGTGCGGCGCGGCCTCCCGGGGCGTGGGCGAGCCGAGGACGGGCAGCACCTGCAGGCCGATGACGGCGGCGGAACCGTGGACGTAGGTGTCGAGCTCCGCGGTGGTCGCGTAGCCGGTGACGTGGGTGTCCATCCGCATGGACGTGAGGAACGGGGAGAACAGCCGCGCGTCGATCCCGTACCGGCGCACGGTGTCCGCCACGGCCGTGACCACCGGCTGCGTGCCCGGGTCCTCGCCCGAGAAGGCACCGACCAGGTCGAGGCCCAGCTCGTCGAGCACCGCCTCGCGTTCCTCGGTGGACGCGCCGGCACCGAGGTCGTCGACGATCTCGTCGGCGTGCCGGGCGAAGCCGTACAGCGCGTGGATCGCGGGCCTGCGGTCCGGCGTGAGCAGTCGGGTGGCGAGGAAGTACGTCCGGCCGTGCCGGGCGTTGAGCGCGCGGCACTCGGCGTAGGCGCGACGCAGCGCGGGATCGGTGATCCCGGCCGCGTCGAGCTCAGCCGCCGCCGACTGCGGGCGCACCGGGCGCGCGGGTCGGTGCGGAGGGGCGGGCCGGGACCGGCTTCGGCCGGCGGAAGCCGAGCGGGTCCGGGCGCAGCAGCGAGCGTGCCGCGAGCCAGGCCAGCACGGCGCAGACCGCGAGGTAGCCCCAGTTGTAGAGGGCGTCCTCGCCGTTCGGGTAGTAGACGACCATCAGCCCGAGCGAGCCGAAGACCAGCCACTGCAGGCCGCGGGCGCTCCAGGGGACCATGGCCAGGATCGCCATCCCCCAGCTGAGGTACCAGGGCAGCGTGGCGGGGGAGAGCAGGGCGACGGCGAGCAGCGCGATCCCGGCCCGGCGCACCGCGTCGGGGCCGCCGCCGCGGGCGCGCCACCACTGCACGGCGATGATCGTGACCAGCGCGATCGCGCCGATCACGCGGGCGACGTTGACGAAGGGCTGCTTGGGCAGCGGCGCCACCCCGAAGAACGCGGTGTGCACGAACTCGCCGATCCCGGTCGGCAGCGACAGCCAGTTGACGATCATGGAGGGGGCGCTGAGCGCGGGCAGCCAACCCAGGTCGACCTGCGCGGCCAGGGTGACGCCCGCGAACACGACGCCGAACACGGCCACACCCGCCGCGCCGGCCCGCACCAGACGGCGGGGGAAGGAACCCTGCAGCCGGGCGGCCCAGATCAGCACCAGGAAGGGCAGCGCGACGGCCGCGCTCGCCTTGGTCGCCATCGCGCACGTGACCAGTGCGATGCCGAGGACGTGCCTGCCGCGCAGCATCGCCAGGCAGCCGACGGCCAGGAAGCCGACGAGCAGCAGGTCGTTGTGCCCGCCGCCGACCAGATGGATGACCATCACGGGGTTGGCCACCACGACCCACAGGGCCACCGCGGGCCGCCCGCCGAGGCGCCGGGTCAGCTCCGGCATCGTCCAGATCAGCAGGACCAGGCCGATGCACATGATCAGCCGCATGCCGATCACGCCGAGCACCATGTTCGTGCCCGCCTGCACGGTGACCCAGGCCCACGCCTTGGCGATCAGGATGAACAGCGGGCCGTACGGCGCCGGGGTGTCCTGCCAGAAGTAGTGGACGTTGTCGGTGAACGTCCCCGGCATCGCCTCGGGGCCGACCGCGTACGGGTCGAAGCCGAACAGCGGCAGCGCGCCCTGGGCGAGGTAGCTGTAGACGTCCCGGGTGAAGAGCGGCGGCGCGACCAGCAGCGGGAGCATCCACACCACCGAGGTGGTGAGCACGGCCCGGCCACCCGCCCGGCGGGCGAGCACCTCGCGGCCGAGCTGGACCCACGCCCACGCCATGAGCACCACGCCGACGTACATCAGCGCGGTGGCCAGCTCCCGGCCGTGGCCGAAGCGCCAGAAGCCGAGCGGGCTGTTGGTGAGGATCGGGTCGTGGACCAGCGTGCCGCCGCCGCCCACGCCGCCGATCAGCAGCACGACCGAGGCGGCGAAGCCGATCCAGAGCGGCTTGCGCGGCGGGTCGCCCAGCCGTGACCGGAGGCCGGGTGCGGGGCGCGGCGCACCTGCGCCGGCCGCCGGCGGCGACTCGCGCCCCCCGGCGTCCGGGGCGAGCGCCGTGGCGGTGGGGACGTCGCTGGGCACGGGCGAACCCTCCGGGTCGGTCGGCTCCGACCCGGTCGCCGGTCGGGTGGGCTGCGCGGTCATGTCGGGGCCCATGCTCGCACGCGCGACCCGCCACCCCGCTGCGGACCCCGCTCGATCACGGACCGGTCACGCCCCGGTCACGCGGGCGGCGGCCAGCCTCCCGGACAGCACGACCGGCGGGATCCCGACCCCCGGCGTCGTCCCGCAGCCCGCCAGCACGACGTTGCCGAACCGCCGGGGCAGGTTCCGGGGCCGGAAGGGGCCGGTCTGGGCGAACGTGTGCGCAGCCGAGAACGGGGTCCCCGCGGCGAGCCCCTGGCGCGCCCAGTCGGCTGGCGTGACCAGCGCGGACACCTCGACGTCGCCGGTCAGGCCGGTGATCCCGCGCTTCTCCAGTACGCCGAGCAGCTCGTCCCGGTACGCCGGGCCGACACGGTCCCAGTCCGGCCGCGCCCGCTGCAGGTTCGGGCACGGCGCCAGGACGAAGAGCAGGTCCCGGCCCTCCGGCGCCAGCGTGGGATCGGTCGCCGTCGGCCGCGTGACCAGCAGCGACGGGTCGCTCATCAGTCGGCCCTCGTCGATGATCTCCGCGAAGGTCCGCTCCCAGGCCGCCCCGAAGGAGATGGTGTGGTGGGCGAGCTCGTGGCGCGGCCCGGTCAGGCCGAGGTGCGCGACGACCGCGCTGGGTGCCCACCGCACCGGCACCGGTCGCCGTGGGGCCCCGCCGAGCAGCCGGTGTGCGACGGGCAGGTCCGGGGTGAGGACGACGGCGTCGCAGGCCAGCCGCTCGGGCGCCACGGCGGTGGCCCCGGCCTCGACGTGGCGCACCGCGGTGACCCGCCCGTCCCGGCGTTCCAGCCCCGTGACCTCGCGGCCGGTCAGCAGCTCCGCCCCGGCGTCGACGGCCGCGGCGGCCAGCGCGGCGCCGACCTGCCGCATCCCGCCGCGCGGGAAGTACACGCCGGCGACGGTGTCCATGTAGGCGATGACGCCGTAGGCCCCGAGCGCGCGGTCCGGTGCGACCCCGGCGTAGAGGGCCTGGAAGGAGAAGATCCGGCGCAGCCGTTCGTCGGGCAGGAAGCGGGCGATCCGCGGCCCGAGCCGGCCGAACCCGCCGAGCGCGGCCAGCCGGACCAGGTCGGGACCGAGCAGGGAGAGCGGCGAGTCGAGGTTCGCCCCGATGAAGGAGTCGATCTCGGTGCGGTAGAGGTCGGTCAGCCACGCGCGCAGCCGGCGGTACCCGTCCGCGGACTCCGGACCACAGGTGGCGCGGACCTCGGCCGCCATCGCCTCGGCGTCCGTGTGGACGTCGATGGTGGTGCCGTCGGCGAAGGTGGTGCGGTAGGCCGGGTCGAGCCGGACCAGGTCCAGCCGTGCGGCGAGCGAGTCCCCGACCGCGCCCAGCGCCTCGTCCAGCAGCTCCGGCATGGTGAGCACGGTCGGTCCGGTGTCCACCCGGTAGGTGCCGGAGGGCCCCGCCAGGTCCAGCCGGCCGGCCCGGCCGCCGGGGTGGTCGTCGCGTTCCAGGATCGTGACCCGGCGGCCCGCACCCAGCAGGTGCAGCGCCGCGCACAGGCCCGAGAGCCCGGCGCCGACGACCACGACGTGGTCGGTGGGCCCCTCCAGACGTCTCACGGCCGGGTCACCGGTGCCGGCGGGTGGCCCGGACCGCCAGGTCCTGCAGCGCGGTCGCGGCGGGTTCGGCGATGTCGGCGGCGGTGAGCGCGTCGAGCGCGGCCCCGGTCAGTGCGGCGATGCGCTGCTCGACGGCCTGCGCCGCGCCCAGGTCGGTGAACAGGTCGCGGAGCCGTTCGACGGCCGCGGGGTCCAGGTCCGGGTCGCCGAGCGACCCGGTGATCGTGGCCCGGGTCGGCCCGTCACCCGCCCGCTCCAGCGCCAGCGCCACCAGCAGGGTGCGCTTGCCCTCGCGGAGGTCGTCGCCGGCCGGCTTGCCGGTGACCTCCGGGTCGCCGTAGACGCCGAGCAGGTCGTCGCGCAGCTGGAAGGCCACGCCGATGTCCGCGCCGAACCGCCGGTACGCGGCGACCAGGCGGTCGGGGGCGCCGGCGAGGGCCGCGCCCAGGTGCAGCGGCCGCTCCACGGTGTACGCGGCCGTCTTGAAGCGGTCGATGCGCAGCGCGGCGGCCGGGGAGTCGTCGCCGGTGGCCTGGGTGAGGACGTCGAGGTACTGCCCGCCCAGGACCTCGGTGCGCATCCCGCGCCACGGGTCCCGGGTCCGCAGCAGGGTCTCGGCGTCGAGCCCGGAGTCGTGGTACATGTCGTCCGCCCAGGTCAGGGCGAGGTCACCGAGCAGGATGGCCGCCGCGGCACCGAACCGGGCGGGCGGGCCGGACCACCCGGCGTCGGCGTGCCGGCCGGCGAACTCGACGTGCACCGTCGGGCGGCCGCGCCGGGTCGCCGAGGCGTCCATCAGGTCGTCGTGCACCAGCGCGGAGGCCTGGATGAGCTCCAGCGCGCTGATCGCCCGGAGCACGGCGGGTGCCTGTGCGTCGGCCGGGTCGCCGCCCGCGCCGCGCCAGCCCCACCAGGCGAAGGTCGGACGGATCCGCTTGCCCCCGCCCAGGACGAACCGGACGAGCGAGTCGACCGCGTCGCCGAACACCGCGCCGATCGCCGCGGCGTCCTCGCAGCGGCGCAGGAGATACTCCTCCAGGGCCTGCTCCACCTGCGCGCGGAGCTCGGCCGCGCCCGCGGGCTCGGGTGCCGGGCTCGGCAGGACGTTCGTGGGCGGGGAGGGATGGACCACCCGGCGAGCGTATCGGCGGGACGCACCTTGGGCGCGCCGACGCACGTCCGTAGGCTGAACAGGTGACCACGCGAACCGCGCAGCCGCGCACCTCGGTGATCGACCGGATCGACACGGACCGCCCCGTGTTCTCGGTCGAGTTCTTCCCGCCCAAGGACGAGCAGGGGGAGGCGGAGCTGTGGAGGGCGATCCGCCGCCTCGAGCCCCTCGACCCCGCATTCGTGTCGGTCACCTACGGCGCCGGCGGCTCCAGCCGGGACCGGACGATCCGGACCACCGCGCGCATCGCCACGGACACCACGCTGGTCGCGATGGCCCACCTCACGGCCGTCTCGCACTCGGTCGCCGAGTTGCGGCACGTCATCGGTTCCTACGCCGCCGCCGGCATCCGCAACGTGCTCGCGGTCCGGGGCGACCCTCCCGGCGGCCCGCTGGGGGAGTGGGTCGCCCACCCCGAGGGCCTGACCTACGCCGACGACCTGGTCCGCCTGGTCAAGCGCTCCGGCTCCTTCTGCGTGGGTGTCGCCGCCTTCCCGTACGGCCACCCGCGCTCGGTCGATCTCGACGCCGACCTGCACCGGTTGGTGGCCAAGATCCGGGCGGGCGCGGACTTCGGGATCACGCAGTTGTTCTGGGAACCGGAAGGGTTCCTGCGGCTCCGGGACAGGTTGGCCGCGGCGGGCTGCGAGGTGCCGTTGCTGCCCGGGATCATGCCGCTGCTCAGCGTGAAGACGCTGCGCCGCGGTCCGGAACTGTCCGGTGCGCCGCTCCCGCCCGGGCTCGCCGAGCGGTTGGAGCCGTACGCGGACGACCCGGCCGCGTTCCGTGCCGCCGGCCTCGACCTCACCGAGGAGCTCTGCCGGACGTTGCTCGGCGAGGGCGTGCGCGGGCTGCACTTCTACACGCTGAACCGCTCGCTGGCCACGGCCGAGCTGGTCGACCGGCTCGGGCTCGCCCGGCAGCCGGTCGTCTCCTGAGGCTCCTCCGGGTCCGGCGGGTCCGTTACCGGCGCACCGGCGGGTTGCGAGTGCGCCGGGCCAGCAGGACCACGGCCGCGACCGCACCCGCCACGACGACCGCGAGACCCAGGCTCCAGGCCGTGGCCGACGGCGCCTGCGGGTCGTCGTAGGCCACCACGGCGTCGACGTCCCCGACCTCCCCGGGGGTGAAGGTCCAGCTCACCGTGCCGGCCTCGGAGTCGCCGTTGGTGTCGAGGACCTCGCCCGGGAAGCTCACCTTGAGCTGGAAGTCCGCCCGGTCCACCGGGACGGTGGTGAGGTCGGCCGCGCCCGCCAGCACGATCCGGTTCCCGGCGCGGCGCAGGGTCAGGTTCGCCCGGTCGCCGTCCTGGACCGCCCCGGTGAGCTGACCGACCTGGTCGAACGTCAGCCCGGAGAACCGCAGCACGGAGCCCGCGTAGCCGTCCTGCCGGTACTCCGACACGTCCACGTCCGAGGCGAGCTCCGGCGGCAGGGTGATCGCGGGTCCCGTGTCGTCCGGGCCCTTCTCCGGCGTGGCGATCACGATCTCGCCGGTCACGGTGTCGTCCGGCTGGATCGCGAGGGCGGCCCGGACCCGGGCGCAACCGCCGAGCACCGCCACCGCGGTGGCGACGAGCAGGAGTACCGACACGACCCGGCGGAAGCGGGAGGTGCGAGCGGGGCGGGGTCGACCGCGGGGGCGGTCGCGGCGGGGAGCGGGCGGGGACTGCACGGCGGTCATCGTGCCATCGCCCGGTCGCACGACCGTGCAGTGACGGGCCGGTTCACCCGCGTTCGGGTGCCTGCGGCAGCGGCAGGGTGCGGCCGAGCACGGCGAAGGGCCTGCTGTCGCCGGTGAACCTATGGTCGCGCAGCACGTCGGAGAAGCCGAGCCTGCGGTAGAGCCGCCAGGCCCGGCCGGGGGCACGCGGCGCGTACTCGGGCGTGGACAGCAGGACCATCCGGTGCCGGACGCCGTCGAGCAGCGCGCGGAGCATCGCCTCGCCGAGGCGGGAGCCCTGTGCGTCCGGCCGCACGTGCAGCTCGGTGAGCTCGAAGTAGTCGTGCAGCCAGTCCGGCTGGGCGGGGTCCCGGGCGCTGCCGCGCGCGGCGAGCCCGCGCCGGACCTCCTCGAACCACCACTGTCCCGGGCCGCCCGAGTACCCGTACGCGATCCCGATCAGGTGCCCGCCCGGGGCCATCCAGCCGGTGCAGCGCCACCCGGCCCGGCGGGTGTGCTCCAGCCAGAGGTTGCGCCGCTGCCGCGCCGTGCCGGGCGGGTAGCCCATGGCGGCGACGTAGACGTCGAGGGCCTCGCCGAGGTGGTCGGCGAGCTCGACCGACGAGAGGGTGACCAGCCGGGGCCGGGCGGGCGCAGCGGTCATCGCCGGGACCCCGGCCCGGGCCGGAGCGCCGCCTGGACGGCGCGGACGCGGGCGGTCGCGCGACGGGCGGGGCGCGGGCTGGTCATGCCGCCATCTCACCACGGCACGCAACCGGGCGTCGGGTGCCGACCACCGGACCACCCGTCCGCTGCGGGAGCCACGGTTCCGTCGGTGGGCACCGGTAGGACAGGGGCGTGCACGCCGGGAGCGGGGACCCCTCCGCGGGCGGTGGGCGCCGACTTGACGGCCCGCGCCGGACGCGCTTCACTGAGGAAGTCGAACACATGTTCGATGCAGGTCGGTCCCGGGGCGGGGTGGGGGAAGCACCCCGTCCCCGGGTCGGCCTGCGGTGTCCGTACCGACCCCGCCGGCCCGCACCGGCTCCGGGCCGGTGCCCGTGTCCAGCCGGATCCCAGCCGGCCGGAAGGGGAGTGATCTGGCGTGAGCACCTTCTCCCGGGTGTTCGGGCCCCGCGAGCCCGCACCGGTCCAGGTCCGCTGGCTCGAGGGCGAGCCGGTGGAGTTCGAGCGCCGGCCGGCCCGGCGCGGGTCCCGGTACCTGGTCACGGACGTCCACGAGCGGTGGATCGAGGAGTCGCCGTGGCCGTTCCCGTCGCCGATGCCGATCGGCGGCGACCAGCTGCGCTGCTGGCGGGTCGAGGCCCGGTCGGCGGAGGCGCCGCAGGAACCGGCCCGGGAGTTCGTGCTGCGGATGCGCGCGGGTCCCGGGGTGTGGGACCTCGTGCGCGTGCCGGACCCGGAATGAGCGGGGCACGGGGGTGCCGGCCGGCGGTGCGGCCGTCGGGAGCGGCGCGGCAGCAGGGACGGGGACCCGCGGCGGTGCGGGCGTGCAGGGCGAGCACCAGGACCGGAGGAGCGGACATGACGATCACGACGAGCGAGCGGGCGCCGGGGGCGCCCGTGTCGAAGGCGGCACTGGGCCTGCTGCGTCAGGCCGCGGAGTGCGTGGCGGACGGCTACCGCGCGCCCGAGCCGCTGCTGCGGTACCCGGCGGCGTACCTCGCGGCGCTCCGGGCCGGGGCCGCGGTGCTGGCCGCCCGGGCGGTGCCGGAGCAGCGGCGGGGGCGGCCGCGCAGCGTCTGGCAGCTGCTCGCCGACATCGCCCCGGAGCTGGGGGAGTGGGCCGCGTTCTTCGCGTCCTGCTCGGACACCAGGGCGGCCGCCGAGGCCGGCATCTCGCGGCTGGTGGGCCGGCGCGAGGCGGACGACCTGCTCCGGCAGGCCGAGCAGTTCGTGGGGATCGTGCGGGAGCTGCTCGTCGACCGGTGAGGGCCCGGCCCGGTGCCGAGCCGGATCAGCTCCGGGAGCGGGAGCGCAGCAACCGGCCGAGGAGGGCGGTGAACACCGCCGCCACCTCCCGGGCCCCCGGGGTGTCCCAGGACTGGATGGGCAGGCACGCGCCCTGTGCCTGCTGCACCGCCGAGCGGTCCGGCAGCACGCCGCCGAACACCAGCGGGCCGAACAGCTCCCGCAGCTCCGCGATCCGGTAGTCGTGCTCGGCGTTGCGCGGGCGCACCCGGTTCACCAGCACACCGAGCGGCTGCAGGGCCCGGTTGCCGCGCTCGCGCTCGGCCTGCACGGCGTCGAAGGCCCGCTGCACGCCGGACACGGCGAACATCGTCGGGTCGGTCACCAGGATGGCCCGGTCCGCGGCGGCCAGGGCGCTGCGCGTGAGCTGCCCCAGCGAGGGCGGGCAGTCGATGATGACCATCTGGTACGGCTCGCCCGGCTTCTCGTCCGTGCGGCCCAGGCTGGAGCCCAGGTCCGGATCGTCGAGCCGGGACAGCGCGCGGGCCAACCGCTCGAGCTGCTTGGTGCTCGGGTCCGGGTGGTTGTGCCGCTCGTTCTGCTCCGAGCCCACCAGGACGTCCAGCCCCTCGCCCCAGGCGCTCGTCGCGATGGCCCGGCGCAGCACCGACCGGCTCGGCTCGTCCAGTACGTCGGCGACCGTGCCCGTCGTGGGCTCGACGTCCAGCGCGATGGTGGCGTTGGCCTGGGGATCCAGGTCCACCAGGAGGGTGGGGATGCCGTGGTGCAGCGCGGCGCCGGCGAGACCGAGGGCGACGGTGGTCTTGCCGACCCCGCCCTTCAGACTCAGCGTGGCGACGACCTGCACGGCGATCAACCTACAGTCTCGCCGCCGGCGAGCGTGCGGGCGCCACTAGGCTGCCCGTGTGAACGCGGCGGCAGGCGAGCGTCCCGGAACCGTGGGCGGCGGGGCGGTCCGCCGCGTCCTCGATGCGGAGGTCGAGCGGGTGCGGGCCGCCCGGCCGGACGGACGGCCCCGGGTGGTCGACGTCGGCGGGGGCAGCGGGTCGTGGGCGGTGCCCCTGGCCGCGGCCGGCTGCGCGGTCACGGTCGTCGACGTCAGTCCCAACGCCCTGGCCGCGCTCGAGCGGCGCGCCCGGGAGGCCGAAGTGCACGCGCTCGTCACCCCGGTGCAGGGCGACGCGGACCAGCTTCCCGAGGTGGTGGCCGACCTCATCGACTCGGGCGGTGCCGATCTCGTCCTCGGGCACGGGTTGCTCGAGGTGGTGGACGACCCGGCTCGGGCCGCCGCCTCGCTCGCGGCGGTCGCTGCTCCGGGTGCTGCCGTGTCCGTGCTGGCGACCAGCCGACACGCGGCCGTCCTCTGGCACGTCCTGGGCGGGCGGCTGGAGGAGGCGCGCGCCGTCCTCACCGACCCCGACGGGCGCTACGGCCCGGACGACACCCTGCGTCGCCGGCTCGACGGGCCCACCGTCATCGCCCTGCTCGAAGGCACCCGGCGCCTGCGCGTCGAGCTCGTGCAGGGCGACGGCCTGCTCGAGGCCTGGCTGCCGCACGCCGTCCGGGACGGCGGGCCCACGCACACGCGCGCCGCCGCCGAGCTCGAGGACCTCGCGGCGGGGGTGCCGGCCCTGCGCGAGGTGGCCGCGCGGTTGCACGTCCTGGCGCGCGCCGTCGCGCCCTGACGGCCGGCCGACCAGGACCGGAAGGGTGAGGTCGATCACCTCCGGTCGGGCGCGGGGGCCCGTTCGGAGATCGATCCGTCCCCGTTGTGACCTCCGGGTAGTGGACCAGCCCTTTGACTCGTATCCTCTTGGTCAGACGCCCATCCCGGGCGCTCGTCCCGTCACCGGCGCACCACGGTCGGCGGGACATCCCGTGACCGTTGTGCCGGAGGACGTCATGCCCCTCTCCGAGCACGAGCAGCGCCTGCTCGAACAGATCGAGCGTGCTCTCTACGCCGAGGACCCCAAGTTCGCCTCGACCGTGCGTGGCTCGAAGCTGCGCAAACCGAGCCGGCGCCGTCGGCTCCAGGGCATCGCGCTCTTCGCGGTGGGTCTGGTGCTGCTGGTCGTCGGCGTGGCGGTCGCTCCGCTCCGCGATCTCGTCAGCGCGGTTCCCATCGTCAGCGTCGTCGGCTTCCTGGCCATGCTCGGGGGCACGATGCTCGCCCTCAGCGCCCGCGGGGCCGGCAAGTCCGCCGAGGGCTCGGACGAGAAGCAGGCCGACCCGGACAAGAACCGCTTCACGGGGCGGATGGAAGAGCGCTTCCGGCGCCGGTTCGACCAGGACTGACCCCGATCACGAGGAGAGCCGCGGCCCACCGGGTCGCGGCTCTCCTCGTTCGCGATCGGATCGCCTGCCGAGGTGCGTCAGGGAGCCATGACGCTTCCCACCCTCCTGCCGGCATGCATTGTGGAGCCATAACGCTGTTCATGCGCGTGCTGGGGCGCGTGATGGATCCATCACGCACCCCACGCGCCCTCTGCCGCGCGTCATGGAGCCATCACGCGACCTCGGGGCGCCCGAGAAGGTGTGTGGTGGCGCCGTACTCCTGCCCGCGCGGGCGTCACCCGGCCTTGGCCGGGAGGCGCTCCGTCACGGTGGTCACCAGGGAACGGGGGAGGAGGGTCCGGGCCCACGATCTCCAGCCCCGCCCGTCGGACCCGCCGATCGCGGCGAGGACGGCCTCCAGCGGGTGCGCGAGGGCGCCGGGCGGTGGCGGCTCGTCGCCGTACCACTCCGCCTCCACCAGCCGGACGATCTCGCGGAGCTCCTCCTGCGTGGTGGCGCCGAGAGCGTGTGCGGCGACCATCGTCCGGGCGGTGCCGCGGACCGTGTCGCCGTCGGAGACACCCGAGCCCCCGTCCCGCGAGGTCGCGAGCACCTCCTCCCACGCGGCGCGCCCGGCCCCGGGGCCACCGGCGGCGGCCGCGGCCAGCCGACGCCTCCGCAGCGCCCGGCGCGCCAGCGCCGGGCCGGCCAGCACCGCGACCACCGACAGGACCACGAGCGGGATCAGCACGGGGAACCCTCCGCCCTGGTCGGCCGCGGTCGGGTCCGGCTGCGGCAGGTCGGCGGGCGGCGGCTCCGGCGTGGGCCGGGGGGCCTCGGCCCGTCGCTCCGGCTGGGGGACCCCGTCCTCGGGGGCGGCGGGCCGTTCGGCGCCGGCCGCGGCGTCGCCCACGGCCTCGAGCACGTACGGCGGGACGACCGTGCGGCCGTCCGTCAACGGGGTCGGGTCGAAGGTCGTCCACCCGTGGCCGGGGAACCAGGCCTCGACCCAGGCGTGCGCGTCCCGGGTGCTCACGCTGCGGTAGCCGTCGCCCTCGGTACCGGCGGTGAACCCGACGGCC
Source organism: Pseudonocardia oceanicola (assembly GCF_047200735.1). NCBI lineage: Bacteria > Bacillati > Actinomycetota > Actinomycetes > Pseudonocardiales > Pseudonocardiaceae > Pseudonocardia > Pseudonocardia oceanicola. Next base: position 93,055 of record NZ_JBJZON010000006.1, on the reverse strand, counting down.
ACGCGCGCCGGCACGCCCTGGGTCCGGAGCATCACGGCCATCGCCGAGGCGAACTGCTCGCAGTACCCGGTGCGCCCGACGGTGAGGAAGTCGACGAGGGCGTCGTCGCCGCTGCCCTGCGCCGTCTCCAGGCTGTACCGGAACTGCGACGCCGGCCCGGTGAAGTACTCCACCAGGGCGATCGCCTTGTCGAACGCGGTCGGGGCGTCCCGGGTGACCTCGGCGGTGATCTGCGCGACCCGCGGATCGACCCCCGTCGTGTCCCGGTACACCGGGTCCACGCGGACGGGTCCGGTGGCCGAGCGCAGGTCCTCGGCGGAGGGCGCGGGCAGCACGGCCGTCTGCTCCCAGGCCTCCTCCTCGCGCGGCCGTGGGGTGTAGGCGATCCCGCTGCTGCGGTCGTAGGCCCACCGTCCGGCGTCGACGCCGGTCACGGACTCGGGCCGGCCGTAGAGCGGGAGCCAGTAGTCCCGGAAGCCGACGTTCTGCACCGCCACCCGGACCCGCTCGCCCGCCCCGGGGTCCTCCGTCAGCGGACCGGCGAGCGGGACGCCGGGGCGGGGCGTGGCGGCCGCCCAGCCGGAGTTGGCGCGGTAGTCGGAGAGGGTCAGGGCACGCAGGTAGGTCGGGCGCGGGAGCCCGGTGGTCCGGAACAGCTCGACCGGATCGCTCTGGGTGAGCTGGCCGCGCAGCGAGGTGAACGGGTTGAGCCCGATGGCCCCGCCGTCACCGCCCGTGCCGCCCCCGGCGAAGCGCCCCGCCGTACCGACCACGGTGGCCGCGCTCCCGAGCAGCAGCCCGAGCACCCCGGCCGCGGCGACGACCGCGACCCCGCCGGTCACGAGGGTGGTCCCGCGCCGTCCGGAGCCCTCCCGCGCGACGAGCAGGAGCCCGTAGCCGGCGACCGCGCAGGCCACCGCCCACCAGGGCAGCAGGGTGTCGGACAGCGCCGCCGGCACCGCGACCGCACAGAGCAGCGGTACCCCGGCCGCGGCCGGGGCCCCCGCGGACACCGAGGTGGCGTGCACGATCACGGCGAGCAGGCCGAACGCGGCCGTGATCAGGAAGAGCATCCCGGGCGTCGGGACGACGGGCGCGATCCCCGAGTCGATCTGCGCGGCGGCCTCGGTCAGGTGGTCGGCGAAGGCGCCGAACGCCGCCGGGCCCGGCAGGAACCCGGCCACCGCGCCGTCGCCGAACAGGCCGGTGAGCAGCAGGAGCACACCGAGGAGCTGCCCGAGCGCCACGACCGGTCCGGGGAGGCGCTGCAGGGCCACCCCGAGCCCGGTGACGACCGCGACGACCAGCGCCGTGTCGGTGAACCAGGTGCCGCCCCGCACCACGGCCACCAGGCAGGTGCCGGCGAGCAGGACGGCGAGGCCCGCCGCCACCGCCGCCACCCGGCGGACGCGGCCGCGCTCGGGAGGGGAAGCGGTGGCGGGCGGGGCCGGGCGGGCCGCGGTCGGTGTGCTCACGGCCGGTCTCCTCGAGCGGTGGGTGGGCTCACTACCGACCCCCTCGGGCCGTGGGTGTGCCCACGGCCTGCCCCTTCGAGCCGTGGGTGCCCACCACCGAGCCCGGTCGGAGGGCTCACCCGGTACCCGCCGGGATCACGGGGCTGCCGGCGACCAGTGCGGCCCACGCCTGCTCCGGGGCGTGGTCCGCGGTGGCGACGGCGACGTGCCAGCCGGCACGCCGGAGCACCTCGGCCGCGGCGGCCGGCCCGGGTGCCGGCCCGCCGGCGCCGTCCCAGGTGGCGGTGTCGAGCAGGATCGCGTAGCCGCCGCCGGGGTGCCGGCCGGCGAGCTGCCCGGCGTGCTCGGGCGTGCAGGCCCCCAGCACGGCGACGAGGTCCCGGCCCGGCGCGGTGGAGGGGCCGGACAGGTCGGGGCGGGCGGCGGGCCGGAGCACGGCGAGCCCGTCGAGCAGCGGATCGAGACCCTCGCCGGCGGCGACCGGTGCGCCGTCCTCGGAGACCACCTCGACCGGCTCCCCGCGGCGCAACAGATGGGCGCCGATGCTCGCGGCCAGCACGACGGCGAACTCGAGGCTGGCGCCGGCGCCGTGGCCGCGGTGGGCCCCGTCGCGCCGGTCGAGCAGCACGGTGACCCCGGCGTGCCACGGACGTTCCTCGAGCCGGACCATCAGCTCGTCGTGCCGGGCGGTGCTCCGCCAGTGCACGCGGCGCAGCTCGTCGCCCTGCCGGTAGGTACGGACCATGACGTCCGGGCTGCCCTGCCCCTGCTGGGCGGCGGCCCCCGGGAGGCCCTCGCCGCTGCCGAGTGCCTGCGGCGCCCCGTGCAGCGCGACGACCCGCGGCACGACGAGCAGCCGGTCCGGGCCGAGCATCTCGCGGGTGAACTCGGCCAGGCCGAGCGCGCCGACGGCCCGGGCGGTCAGCGGGCCCACCCGGTGCGCGCCGCGGAGCACGGGCCGCAGGGGATAGGTGACGCGCGCGCCGCGGGCGCCGATCCGGTGCACGGTGAACCGCGGAGGCGTCGGCGGCACGGGTCCGGCGGCGTCGGGCACGGTGTCGGCGAGGCGCAGGGCACCGAGCACCGGCCCGCCGCCCAGGCCCAGTGCCACCTCGACCGGGGCGCCCGTGGCGGAGCGGCCGGGCAGCAGCGTGCGGTCGGCCCGGACCGAACGCCGGGTGCGCACGGTCAGCAGCAACGAGACCAGCGGCAGCAGGCACACCACCAATCCGATCCGGAGCAGGTCGCGCTCGTCGAGCACGACCGCGCACACGGCCGTCGCCACGCCGCCGGCCAGCAGGCTGCGCCCGCGGACCGTCAGCCCGACGGTGCGGGTCCGGGCCGGGCGGGACGTCACGCCCGGGTGGACGCCCGCACCGGGATGCGCGACAGCAACCCGCGGACGACGTCGGCGGCGGTGACCCGCGAGGCGCCGGCCTCGGGGGCGACGGTCAGCCGGTGCGCGATGACGGGGACGGCGATCGCCTGCACGTCGTCCGGCACGACGTAGCCGCGCCCGGCGAGGGCCGCGTGCGCGCGCGCCGCCCGCACCAGGTGCAGGGTGGTGCGCGGGGAGGCGCCGAGCCGCAGCTCGGGCTGGCGGCGGGTCGCGCCGACCAGGTCGACGCAGTACTGCCGCACCTCCGGACCGACCCGGATCCGGCGCACGGCCTCGATCACCGAGCGGACGGCCCGGGCGTCGGCCACCGGGCGCAGGGTGTCGAGCGGGTCGGCGCCCGCGTGCTCGTCGATCATCGCGAGCTCCGCGGCCGGGTCGGGGTAGCCGACGCTGATCCGCGCGGTGAAGCGGTCCCGCTGCGCCTCCGGCAGCGGGTAGGTGCCGTCCATCTCCACCGGGTTCTGGGTGGCGACGACCATGAAGGGGCTGGCCAGCCCGTAGGTCCCGCCGTCGACGGTGACCTGGTGCTCGGCCATGCACTCCAGCAGCGCCGACTGCGTCTTCGGGGACGCCCGGTTGATCTCGTCCGCGATCACGACGTTGGCGAACACCGGGCCGGGCCGGAACTCGAACTCGCCGGTCTGCCGGTTGTAGACGGACATCCCCGTGATGTCGCCGGGCAGCAGGTCCGGGGTGAACTGCACCCGGCTGACCGAGCAGTCGAGCGAGCGGGCCAGCGCCTTGGCCAGCGACGTCTTGCCGACCCCGGGGACGTCCTCGACCAGGAGGTGGCCCTCCGCGAGGAGCGTGACCAGCGCGAGCCGGACGACCTCGGGCTTGCCCACGATGATCCGCTGCACGTTCTGCGCGATGCGGCCGGTGAGATCGGCGACGGCGCCCAGCGGCGGGGGCTCGGGCGTTCCGTCGCCGGTGACCGGCGGGCCCGGACGGCTGCTGGTGGTCAACCCTGCTCCTGTTCGTGGGCGTCCGCGGACGGGGTCGGACACGAGGACCTGCGAAGAGGTCTCCGCAGGACCGTGTCGCCCAGTCTGTCAAACGGGCGCGAGCCGCGTCCCCCGGACGTGTCACCGGTACACCGCGCCGGGCGTCCGTCCGGGGCTCCCACCCTGCCCCCCACCGCTCCCCACCCGGGGTCCCCACGGTCCCCCGCGGCACCTCCCACCCTCCCCACCGATCTCGGCGAACCTCGCTGACCTGCGCTTTCGCCGAAGCGGTCGGAGAGTCGTCCCCCGCCGATCGCGCCCTCCCGCCGACCTCCCCCCACTCGACCCCCCGTCATCCGACCTGCTGAAACACCGAACGGAGGCCTGGTCAGGGGTCTGTTCGAGTTGACGGTGGGGGGAAGTGGGGTAATGTGGCCGCCGTTGGAGCAAGACGGGGCTCCGAGGCGAGGTGGTGTGGGTGTTCCTCGGCACCTACACCCCACGGTTGGACGACAAGGGGCGGCTGACGCTGCCGGCGAAGTTCCGGGACGATCTGCGGGGCGGGTGCATGGTCACGAAAGGGCAGGACCACTGCCTCTACGTGTTCACCCGCGAGGCCTTCACCGAGATGGCCACCAAGGTCGCCGCGGCGCCGCTGACCAGCGAGTCGGCCCGTGCCTTCCAGCGGAACCTCTTCTCGGGAACCGACGAGCAGAACCCCGACGGCCAGGGCCGGATCGCGATCGCCCCGGAGCTGCGCCGGTACGCGGGACTGACCAAGGAGTGCGTGGTGATCGGCGCCTTCACCCGCGTCGAGATCTGGGACGCGCAGTCCTGGCAGGAGTACCAGGAGCGGCACGAGGAGGACTACGCCAAGGCGCAGGAGGAGGTTCTGCCCGGACTGATCTGAGCCCACCGGCACATCGTGGGCCCGGCGCGGTCCCCGACTTCGACACCGTCGCCGTCCCGACCCGGACGCCGTGGAGGCCTTCCCGGCCCGCCGGCCCTGGCGCACCTTCCCCGGTGCCAGGTCCGTCGGGCGGGGGCGGCCCCACGGCGGCCAGGTGGGGACGGCGGCACGAGCGGTACCACACCCGCCAGGCTGGGGAGCTGGAGCGGGACGGCAGCGGCTCGGGACGCCGGCGGGTCCCGGGCCGCTGTGCATGCAGGGCGGTTCCGTGTGCGGGCGCGGGGCCGGGGCGCGGCGGGAGGTGACCAGGGTGTCCACGACGGAGGACGAGCCGGGTCCGCACTCCCACGTGCCGGTCATGCTGCCGCGGGTGCTCGAGCTGTTCGAGCCCGCCCTGCGGGACCGGCCGGCGGTGCTGGTCGACGCCACCCTGGGCCTCGGCGGCCATGCGGCGGCGTTGCTGGCGACGCACCCCCGGCTGACCCTGGTCGGCCTCGACCGGGACCCGCAGGCGCTCGAGATGGCCGGGCGGCGGCTCACCGCCCACACCGGCCGCACGCACCTGGTGCACGCCGTGTACGACCGGATCGCCGACGTCCTCGCGGAGCTGGGGCTTCCGCGCGTCGACGGCGTCCTGTTCGACCTCGGGGTGTCCTCGCTGCAGCTCGACGCCACCGAGCGCGGCTTCTCCTACGCCCGCGACGCGGACCTCGACATGCGGATGGACCCCACCACGGGGCCCACCGCGGCCGAGGTCCTCAACACCTATCCGGTGCCCGAGCTGACCCGGATCCTGCGGGAGTACGGGGAGGAGCGGTTCGCCGGGCGCATCGCGTCCGCCGTGGCGAGGCGCCGGCAGCAGGCACCGTTCGTCCGCAGCGCCGAGCTGGTGGAGCTGCTCTACGCCGCGGTGCCCGCCGCCTCGCGGCGGACCGGGGGGCATCCCGCCAAGCGGACCTTCCAGGCGTTGCGGATCGAGGTCAACCGCGAGCTCGAGGCCCTGCGGACGGCGCTGCCGGCCGCGCTCGACTCGCTGGCGGTGGGCGGGCGGATCGTCGTGCTCGCCTACCACTCGCTGGAGGACCGGATGGTCAAGCGGGAGTTCACCGCCCGCGCGACCTCCCGGACCCCGGTGGACCTGCCGGTCGAGCTGCCGGGCCACGGCCCGGAGCTGCGGCTGTTGACCCGGGGGGCCGAGGTCGCAGGTGACGACGAGATCGAAGAGAACCCGCGCGCCGCCTCCGTGCGGTGCCGGGCCGCCGAGCGCATCCGGGAGGTCGCAGCATGATCCGCCACGACGGCAGCAACTCGGCGGGCGTCACCGGGGGTGCGGTGTGAGTGCCCCGGTCGCGGACCGGACCCGCACCCGCCGTCCCGCGGTGTCCGTCGGCTGGCAGCGCGCCGCGTCGGCACCGTCGACCACCACCGGGTCCCCGGCCCGGCGGATACCCGCCCAGCGGGGGAGCGTCACCGTCCCCGCGCCGCGGCGCGGGTCGGGCGCGGCGAAGGCCGCGTACGCCCGCCGCGACCAGCGCACCAAGCGCCTGGTCGGTGCGCCGAGGCGGACCGCGCCGCGGGCCGGCACCGGGGGCCGTGCCCAGTTCGTGCTGCTGATCATGGCGCTGCTGGCGACCGGTCTGGTGCTCACGCTGTGGCTGTCCACGGCCGCCGCGGCGGACTCCTACGCCCTGCAGGACGCCCGCACGGCGGCCCGCGACCTGACCGAACGGAGCGAGCGGCTGCACCGCGAGGTGGCGGCCATGGAGTCGGCGCCCGCGCTGGCCCGGCGAGCCACCGAGCTGGGCATGGTCCCGGTCCAGGACCCGGCCCGGCTGGTCGTGGGGCCGGACGGTGCGGTCACGGTCGTCGGCGAGCCGTCGGCGGCCACCCGGCCGCCGGCACCCGCCCCGGCGGCCCCGGCCATGCCGGCCCAGTCGCCCCCCGAGTCGCAGCTCGCCGCCGACGCGGGCGCGCAGCGGGACGCCGAGGGCGGGGGCGCGGCCGAGGAACCGGTCCCGGGCGCCGCCCAGGAGCAGCAGGCCGCGCAGGCCCCGGCCTCGACCGGCGGCGGAGCGGGCTGATGGCGATCGCGCCCCCGCGCGCCCGCTCCGGTTCGCGCCCGCGGTCCGGCCGGCGCCCGCCGGGGCCACCGCGCCGGCCCGCCTCCCGCCTCGCGCCGGCGGACCGGCGCTTCCGGATCGGCAGGCTCCTGCTCGTCGTGCTGCTGCTGGCCTCGGCCGTGCAGCTGCTGCTGATCCAGACGGTGCGCGCCGGCGAGCTCACCGCGAGCGCGGAGAAACAGCGCACCACCAAGATCACGATCGCGGCGGAGCGCGGCTCGATCCTCGACCGCCACGGGACCCCGTTGGCCTTCTCGACCGAGTCCCGCGCGCTCGTCACGAACCCGCGGTTGATCGACTCGGTGAAGAAGGAGCAGGCCGGCGCCTACAAGGCCGAGATGGCCCAGGCCGTCGGCCGGGCCACCGGCGGCGACCCCAACGCGATCCAGGAGCAGCTGAACGCCGACCGCGGCTACGTCGTGCTCACCACCCATGCGGACCCGGACGTGGCGCGCGCCCTCGAGGAGCGGTTCCCGGAGATCGCCGAGGAGAAGCGCGAGGCGCGGCAGTACCCGGCCGGCACCCTGGCCGCGAACATCGTCGGTGCGGCCACCTGGAGCGCGGACAACCGCAAGCTGGTCGGGCGGGTCGGCCTGGAGAGCTCCGACGACGACGTGCTGGCCGGCACGGACGGCTTCCAGGTCGTCGACACCGCCGAGGGCAGCGACACCGTCATCCCGGGCAGCACCCGCGCCCAGCAGGCCGCGGTGCCGGGGTCGGACGTCGAGCTGACGATCGACTCGGACCTGCAGTTCGTGGTGCAGCAGAAGCTGCAGGACTACGTGGCGAAGACCGGGGCGCGGGGTGGCTCGGCCGTCGTGCTCGACTCGGCGACCGGACAGGTCCGGGCGATGGCCAACGGCCGGACCTTCGACCCTCGCCAGCTCGCCGCCGCCGACCCCGCCACGCTCGGCAACCCGGCCGTGTCCAGCCCGTTCGAGCCGGGCTCGGTCAACAAGATCGTCACGATGGCGGGGGCGCTGGAGTACGGCCTCGCCGGCCCCGACGACGTGCTCGACGTGCCGGGCAGCATCAAGGTCGCCGACCGCACGGTGCACGACGCCTGGTCCCACGGGGTGGACCGCTACACGCTGACCGGGGTGCTGGCGAAGTCCTCCAACGTCGGCACGATCATGACCGCCGAGAAGCTCGGTCCGGACCGCTTCTCCGACATGCTGGCGCGCTTCGGGATCGGCGAGCGCACCGACGTCGGGCTGCCCGGGGAGAGCGCGGGCTCGGTGCCGGCGCGCTCCGCGTGGTCCGGCTCGACCTTCGGCAACCTGCCGATCGGGCAGGGCCTGTCGATGACGGTGCTGCAGATGGCCGGGATGTACCAGGCCGTGGCCAACGACGGGCTGCGGATCCCGCCGCGGATCGTCGGCGCCACGATCGCGCCGGACGGGTCGCGGACCGAGACCCCGCAGCCCGAGGGCGTCCGGGTGGTGTCGCCGGAGACGGCGGCACAGCTGCGCACGATGCTCACCGCCGTCACCCAGAAGGCGCCGGGCCAGCAGGGCACCGGGTACACCGCCCAGGTCCCGGGCTACCAGGTCGCGGGCAAGACGGGCACGGCCCAGCAGGTCGACCCGGACTGCGGCTGCTACGCCTCGTCGACCTACTGGATCACCTTCGCGGGCATGCTGCCCGCGCAGGACCCGCGGTTCGTGGTGGCGATCATGCTCGACGCGCCCAAGGGCGGTACCTCCGCGGCCCCGCTGTTCCACGACATCGCCTCCTACCTGGGGCAGAGCGAGAACATCCCGGTCGGCGAGCCGGCCCCGGTGCAGACCCTGGTGGTGCCCTGATCCCCGCGTGATGCCCCCGCCGGACCACCGGCCCCCGGACGTCGTGACCGGGGGCCGCTCCGGCGTGCGCACGGCCGTCGCGAGCTCCTCCGGCGGCCGGGGACGGGCGGGTGGTGCGGGGGAGGGGCGCCCGGCGGGCCTCGGTAGCCTCCCCGACGTGTCGCCCGCCAGCTCCGCCCCCACGGACCGCCCGACGGACACGGGCGGGTCGGCCGGATCGCAACCGCCCCGGAGCGTCCCTCCGCGCCCCGCGCGGGTCGCCCCCGTCGACCTCGCCCGCCTCGCCGCACTGGTCGGGGCCGAGCCGTATCCGGCCCAGGGGTCCGGGGTCGCCGTCACCGGGGTGACCCACCGCAACACCGACGTCCGCCCGGGTGACCTGTTCGCGGCGCTGCCGGGGGCGCGTGCCCACGGCGCGGACTTCGCCGGTGCGGCGCTCGCCGCCGGCGCGGCCGCCGTCCTCACCGATCCGGCCGGGCTGACCCGGCCCGAGCTGCGCGAGGCCGTCGAGCGCGGGGCCGTGCGGACGCTGCTGCACCCGCACCCCCGCACGATCCTCGGTGCGCTGTCCGCGGCCGTCTACGGGGACCCGACCGCGGACCTCACCGTGCTGGGCGTGACCGGGACCAGCGGCAAGACGACGGTCGCCCACTTCCTCGAGGCCGGGCTGCGGGCCGGTGGCCGCTCGACCGGGCTGCTCGGCACCGTGCAGACCCGGATCGGGGAGGACCGGCTGCCCAGCGCCTTCACCACCCCGGAGGCGCCCGACCTGCAGGCCCTGTTCGCGCTGATGCGCGAGCGCGGCGTCACGGACGTCGCGATGGAGGTCTCCAGCCACGCGCTGGCGCTGGGCCGGGTCGCCGGCACCCGGTTCGCGGTGGGCGCCTTCACCAACCTCTCCCAGGACCACCTGGACTTCCACCACGACATGGAGGAGTACTTCGCCGCCAAGGCGCGCCTGTTCGTCGACGACGGGCTGCGTGCGGCGCAGGGCGTGGTCTGCGTCGACGACGAGTGGGGTCGCCGGCTGGCCGGGATGGCCCCCGACGCCGTCACCGTGTCCACCATCGCGCCCGCCGACTGGACCGCCCGGGACCTGGTGACCGACCCCGACGGCGCCCAGCAGGCCGTCGTCGTCGCGCCGGACGGGCAGGAGATCCCGTTGCGGCTCCAGCTGCCCGGCGCGTTCAACATCGCCAACGCCGTGCTGGCGCTGGCCGTGCTCGATCTCGCCGGGGTGCCCGCCGCCGTCGCCGGCCCGCGCTTCGCCGAGCTGGCCGTGCCCGGGCGGATGCAACGGGTCAAGGCGGGCCAGGAGTTCCTCGCGGTCGTGGACTACGCGCACAAGCCCGCCGCGGTCGCCGCGCTGCTCGACGCGCTGCGCGGCCAGCAGCCCGGCGGCCGGGTCGTGACGGTGCTCGGCTGCGGCGGCGACCGCGACACCGGTAAGCGCCCGCTGATGGGGGCGGCCGCGGCGGCGCGCTCGGACGTGCTGATCGTCACCGACGACAATCCCCGCACCGAGGACCCGGCCGAGATCCGGGCCGCCATGCGCGCCGGTGCCGAGGCCGAGCCGGGTCGTGGCGACATCCTGGAGATCGGCGACCGGCGCGCGGCGATCGTGGCCGCCGTCGAGGTGGCGAAACCCGGCGACGTGGTGGTCGTTGCCGGTAAGGGACACGAGACCGGCCAGGAGGTCCACGGGGTCAAGCACCCGTTCGACGACGTGGACGAGCTCGCCGCGGCGATCCGCGCCGCGCGGCGATGATCCGGGGATCGAGGAAGGCACGATGATCGAGATGCGGCTGGCCGAGGTCGCCGCCGTGACCGGGGGGACGCTGCACCGGGCGACGGGCGACGAGCCCGTCACCGGGGTGGAGTTCGACTCCCGGAAGGTCGGGCCGGGCGGGCTGTTCCTCGCCCTGCCCGGGGAGCGCGCCGACGGGCACGACTTCGCGGCCGCGGCGGTGGCGGCCGGCGCCTCGGCGGTGCTCGCCGGGCGCGGGGTCGACGCCCCGGCCGTGATCGCGCCGCCGGCGGAGGACTCCTTCGCCGGTACCGACCTCGGCGACGCCGACCCGGACGGCTCGGGCGCCGCGGTGCTGACCGCGCTGGGCAGGCTGGCCCGGCACTCGGTCACCCACCTGCCGGACCTGCAGGTCGTCGGCGTGACCGGCAGTTCGGGCAAGACCTCGACCAAGGACCTGATCGCGGCCGTGCTCGCCCCGCTGGGCGAGACGGTCGCCCCGCCCGGGTCGTTCAACAACGAGCTGGGTCACCCGTGGACCGCGCTGCGCGCCGGTGCCGCCACCCGCCACCTGGTGCTGGAGCTCTCGGCGCGCGGGCCGGGGCACATCGCGCGGCTGTGCCGGACCGCGCCGCCGCGGATCGGCGTGGTGCTCAACGTCGGGAGCGCGCACGTCGGCGAGTTCGGCTCGCCGGAGGCGATCGCGCAGGCCAAGGGGGAGCTGGTCGAGGCGCTGCCCACCGCGGACGAGGGCGGGGTGGCGGTGCTCAACCTCGACGACCCGCGGGTCGCCGCCATGGCGTCCCGGACCTCCGCCCGCGTCGTCGGGTACGGCACGGGCGGTGCGGTACGGGCCGCGGACGTCCGGCTCGGGGCCGGGCGCGCCTCCTTCCGCCTGCTCACCCCGGCCGGCGAGGCGCCGGTCGCCCTGCAGCTGGTCGGCGAGCACCACGTGGGCAACGCCCTCGCCGCGGCGGCGGTCGCGCTGGAGCTCGGGGGCACGCCGGAGGGGATCGCGGTGGCGCTCTCCGGCGCCGGTGCCGCCTCCCGCTGGCGGATGGAGGTCACCGACCGGGCCGACGGCGTCACCGTCGTCAACGACGCCTACAACGCCAACCCCGAGTCGATGGCCGCCGCGCTGCGGGCGCTGGCCGCGATCGGCGGCGTCGGGGACGGTGGGCACCGTCGGCGCACCTGGGCGGTGCTGGGCCCGATGGCCGAGCTCGGGGACACGGCCCCGGCCGCGCACGCGCAGGTCGCCGACGTGGTGGCGGAGCTGGGTGTGGACCGCTTCGTGGCCGTGGGCACGGACCTCTACGGGACCGAGCAGGTCGCGGACCGGGAGGCCGCCGCCGCACTGCTGGCGGCGCAGGTCCGGCCCGGCGACGTCGTGCTGGTCAAGGCCTCCCGCTCGGCCGGGCTGGACCGGCTCGCCGCGGCGCTGCTGGACCAGGAGCTGATCCGACGGTGAGGGGTGTCTTCGTCGCGGCCGGGGTCGCGCTGGCCCTGTCCATCCTGCTCACCCCCTACCTCATCCGGTTCTTCGCGCGGCAGGGCTTCGGCCAGGAGATCCGCGCCGACGGGCCGAAGAGCCACCAGACCAAGCGGGGCACGCCCACGATGGGCGGGGTCGCCATCCTGTTCGCCATCTGGGCGGGCTACCTGGTCGCCCACCTGCTCACCGGCGAGCCGATGACGGCGTCGGCGCTGCTGGTCCTGTTCCTCACCACCGCGCTGGGGGTCGTCGGGTTCGTCGACGACTTCCTCAAGCTGCGCCGGCGCCGCAACCTGGGCCTGAACAAGACCTCGAAGATCGTCGGACAGGTGCTCACCGCGACGATCTTCAGCATCCTGGCGCTGCGGTTCGCGAACGCCCGCAATCTCACCCCGGCCTCGGAGTACCTGTCGTTCGTGCGGGACATCGCGGTGCTGGGGTTCGGCGTCGTCGGGTTCGTGATCCTCTGCAACCTGATCGTCGCGGCCTGGTCCAACGCCGTGAACCTCACCGACGGGCTCGACGGCCTGGCCGCCGGAACGGCCGCGATGGTCCTGGCCACCTACACGATCATCGGCTTCTGGCAGTTCCGGAACAGCTGCTCGGTCGCCGCGGCCGCCGGCTGCTACGAGGTGCGCGACCCACTCGACGTGGCCATCGTGGCCGCCGCCGCGATGGGCGGCTGCATCGGCTTCCTCTGGTGGAACGCCGCCCCGGCCCGCATCTTCATGGGCGACACGGGGTCACTGGCCCTCGGCGGCCTGCTCGCCGGGCTGTCCATGGTCACCAAGACCGAGCTGCTGCTCGTCGTCATGGGCGGGGTGTTCGTGGTCGAGGCGCTGTCCGTCTCGCTGCAGATCATCGTCTTCCGCACCACCCGGCGGCGGCTGTTCCGCATGGCCCCCTTCCACCACCACTTCGAGCTCGCCGGCTGGGCGGAGACCACAGTGATCATCCGGTTCTGGCTGCTCGCGGCGATCTGCGCGGCGCTGGGGCTGGGGATCTTCTACTCCGAGTGGCTCACCGCCTCCTCGGCCTTCTGAGATGAGCGGGTTCGCCGGGCGCACCGTCCTGGTCGCGGGCGCGGGGATCTCCGGGCTCGCCGCCGCCGAGGCCCTCGTCGCCGCCGGGGCCAGGACCCTGGTGTCCGACGACCGGGCCGCCGCCCTCGAGGACCTGCCCGACGGCGCCGAGGCCGTCACCGGGTTGCCTGCCGGGGTCGGGCTGGTCGTCACCGGCCCGGGCCGGCGCCCCGACCACCCGCTCGTCGCCGAGGCCGCGGCCCGCGGGATCGAGGTCGTCGGCGAGCCGGAGCTGGCCTGGCGGCTGGGCGAGGAGCGGGCGACCCCGCCGGTGTGGTTGGTCGTCACCGGGACGAACGGGAAGACCACCTGTACCGGCATGCTCGGTGCGATCCTGCGCGCGGCCGGGCTCGACGCCGTGGCCTGCGGCAACATCGGTTACCCGGTGGTCAGCGCGGTCGCGGCCGGGCACGCCGTGCTGGCGGTGGAGCTGTCCAGCTTCCAGCTGCACTGGTCGCCGTCGGTCGTCCCGGCCGCCGGGGTGGTGCTCAACGTCGCGGAGGACCACCTCGACTGGCACGGCGGCCTCGACGCGTACGCCGCCGCCAAGGCCCGCGCCCTGACCGGGTCCGTCGCCGTCGCCGGGATCGACGACGCGATCGCCGCGCGCCTGCTGCGCGAGTCCCCGGCCCCGACGAGGGTCGGTGTGACCCTGGCCGGGCCCGGTCCCGGTCAGCTCGGGATCGTGGGGGAGCAGCTGGTCGACCGCGCCTTCCCCGCGGGTCGGGAGCTCCGGCGGCGCGGGTCGGGAGGTCCCGCGGCGCGGGTCGGCGGCGTCGACGAGGGCCTGGTGCTCGCGGGGGTCGCCGACGTGACCCCCGGCGGGCCGCCCGGTCTCACGGACGCCCTGGCCGCGGCCGCGCTGGCCCGCGCCCACGGCGTCGGGCCCGGGGCCGTCCGGGAGGGGTTGGCCGCGTTCCGGCCCGGGCCGCACCGGTCGGCCCCGGTCGGGACCGTCGCGGGCGTCCGGTACGTCGACGACTCCAAGGCGACCAACCCGCACGCGGCCGACGCCGCGCTCGCCGCCCAGCCCGCGGGGCGGATCGTCTGGGTCCTGGGCGGGCTGCTCAAGGGCGCGCACGTCGACGATCTGGTGGCCCGGCACGCGGACCGGCTGGCCGGGGCCGTCGTGATCGGCACCGATCGGGCGGAGATCGTCGACGCACTCGCGCGACACGCGCCCCAGGTCCCCGCGCGCGAGGTGACGGAGGGCGACGATGAGGTCATGCCCTCCGCCGTCCGCCGTGCCGCCGCACTCGCCCGTCCGGGGGACGTCGTCCTCCTCGCGCCCGCGGCGGCCTCGATGGACCAGTTCCGGGACTACGCCGCGCGCGGGGAGGCGTTCGCCGCCGCCGTCGCGGCGCTGGCGTCGGAGGTGCCGCCGTCGTCCGCGACCGGCGGCGTGACCACGGGCGACGGGACCACGAGGGGCGGGGCCGGGGGGCCGGGCGCATGAGCGCCCCCACCCGGAGCCCGCGGGACCGCCGCGGGGCCCGCGGTCCGGACCGCGTCGCCCCGGCCCGGGCGGCCGTCGCCCGCGGTGTCCGCGCGCTGCAGGCCTGGCTGCGCCGCCCGCTCACCTCCCTGCACCTCGTGCTGGGGGTCTTCGGGCTGCTGACGATCTTCGGCCTGGTGATGGTGCTGTCGGCGTCGTCGGTGGAGGCGTACTCCGCGGGCGGCTCCTCGTACTCGGTGTTCGTGCACCAGCTCGGCTTCTGTGCGGTCGGCCTGGTGCTCTTCTACGTCGGGCTGCGGATCCCGCCGAGGCGGATGCGCGCCCTGGCACCGTGGATGCTGCTCGTCGGCGTCGCGCTGCTGGTCGCGGTGCTGATCCCCGGTCTCGGTGTGGTGCGCAACGGATCCCGCGCCTGGTTCGCCGTCGGCTCCTTCTCGCTGCAGCCGTCCGAGGGGGTCAAGGTTGCGCTCACCCTGTGGGGAGCGCACGTGCTCGTCGCCCGCCGCACCGTGATGCACCGCTGGAAGCACGCGCTCAACCCGCTGGTCCCGGTCACGCTGCTGCTGCTCACCCTGCTCGTCCTCGAGCCGGACCTGGGCATGACGATCTCGCTCGGCATCGTGATGATCGCGCTGCTGTGGTTCGGCGGGGCCCCCATGAAGCTGATCGCCGCGATCACCGTGGGCGGGATGGCGGGCGCGGTGGTCCTCGGCCTGACCGCCGGCTACCGGGTCAGCCGGATCACGGCCTTCCTGTCGTCGGACACGGCCGACCCGCTCGGTCCGGCCTACCAGGCCACCCAGGCCCTCTACTCGCTGGCCGACGGCGGGCTGTTCGGCGTCGGGCTCGGCCAGGGCCGGGCGAAGTGGGACTACCTGCCCAACGCGCACAACGACTTCATCTTCGCGATCATCGGTGAGGAGCTGGGCCTGGTCGGGGCGTTCGCGGTCCTCGGGCTGTTCGCCACGCTGGCCTACACCGGCCTGCGGATCGCGAAGCGCAGCACCGACCCGTGGCTGCGGCTGGTGACCGCCGCGTCGACGACCTGGCTCGTGGTGCAGGCCGCGATCAACATCGGCTACGTCGTCGGGCTGCTGCCGGTCACCGGGCTCCAGCTGCCGCTCATCTCCTCCGGGGGCACCTCGCTCGTCGTGACCATGTTCGTGTTCGGCATGCTGACGAACGCGGCCCGGCACGAGCCCGAGGCCGTGGCGGCGCTGCGGTCGGACGGCCAGGGCCGGATCGCCTCGTTCCTGCGGCTCCCGCTGCCGGAGCCCTACCGGGCCCCCGTCCCTCGTCCGCCGGCCCCGCGGTCGGTGCGCCGCTGAGCAGAGCGGACGGACGGCCCCGACCCAGTGACGGAACCCAGCAGAGCCCTCGAGCGGAGACGATGAGCGAGTACGGCACCCAGTTCCTGCCGCGGATGGGCCCGGGCCCGTCGGTGGTGGTCGCCGGCGGCGGGACCGCCGGACACATCGAGCCGGCGCTCGCCCTCGCCGATGCCGTCAAGCGGCTGCGGCCCGACGCGACCGTCACGGCCCTGGGCACGGAGAAGGGCCTGGACACCCGGTTGATCCCGGCCCGCGGCTACCCCCTCGAGCTGATCCCGCCGGTCCCGCTGCCGCGCAGGCCGACCGCCGACCTGCTCCGGCTGCCCGGCAAGGTGCACGGAGCCGTGGCCCGGGTGCGCGAGGTGCTCACCAAAGTGGAGGCCGACGTCGTCGTGGGCTTCGGCGGGTTCGTCGCCCTGCCGGCCTATCTCGGCGCCCGCGGCCGCGTCCCGATCGTGGTGCACGAGGCCAACGCCCGGGCGGGCCTGGCCAACAAGGTGGGCGCCCGGTTCGCCGCCGCCGTCGTGGCCGCCGTGCCCGGCAGCGGGCTGCCCAACGCGCAGGTGCTGGGCATCCCGCTGCGGCACGCCGTCACCACGCTGGACCGGGCCCGGCTGCGCGCCGAGGCCCGCCGCCGGTTCCGGCTGCCCCCGAACGGCCCGGTGCTGCTGGTCTTCGGCGGTTCGCAGGGCGCGCGCACCCTCAACGGTGCGGTGGCGCAGGCCCTGCCGGGGCTGCTGCACGAGGGCGTCGGGGTGCTGCACGCCCACGGTCCCACCGGGCAGGCCGCCGCGCCCCAGCCCGGGTACGTGCCGCTGCCCTACATCGACGACATGCACCTCGCCTACGCCGCCGCCGACGCCGTGCTCTGCCGGGCCGGCGCGATGACGGTCGCGGAGGTCTCCGCCGTCGGGCTGCCGGCGGTGTACGTGCCGCTGCCCCACGGCAACGGCGAGCAGGCGCTCAACGCCGAGCCGGTGGTGAAGGCCGGCGGCGGCGTGCTCGTCGGCGACGCCGAGCTGACCGGCGACCGGGTCCTCGCCGAGCTCGTCCCCTGGTTCCGCGAGCCCGGCCGGCTCGCCGCGATGGGCGCCGCGGCCCGCGCCTCCGGTCACGCCGACGCCGACGAGCGCCTGGCCCAGGTGGTGTTCGGGGTGCTGCGCCGGTGAGCGTCCCGATCCTCGGTCCCCACGTGCACCTGATCGGCATCGGCGGGGCGGGCATGAGCGGGGTCGCGCGGATCCTGCTGGCCCGCGGCGTCGCCGTGTCGGGGTCCGACGCCAAGGACTCGCGCACCGTCCTCGCGCTACGGGCGATGGGTGCGCGGATCGCGGTCGGGCACGCCCCGGAGAACCTCGAACAGCTCGACGAGCCGCCGACGGTCGTCGTCTCGACCGCGATCCGGGAGTCCAACCCCGAGCTGGCGCGCGCCCGCGAGCGCGGCCTCACCGTCGTGCACCGGGCGCAGGCGCTCGCCGCGCTCACCCAGGGCTACCGGGTCGCCGCCGTCGCGGGCACGCACGGCAAGACCTCCACGTCGTCCATGCTCACCGTCGCGCTGCAGCACTGCGGGCTCGACCCGTCGTTCGCCATCGGCGGGGACCTCACGGTCACCGGCGCCGGCGCGCACCACGGCGAGGGCGACGTGTTCGTGGTCGAGGCGGACGAGTCGGACGGCTCGTTCACCGCGTACGCCCCGCTCGTCGCGGTCGTCACCAACGTCGAGCCGGACCACCTCGACCACCACGGCGACGAGGCCGCCTACCGGGCGGTGTTCGAGGAGTTCCTCGGCCGGCTCGCGCCCGCCGGCACCCTCGTGACCTGCGCCGACGACGACGGCGCCGAGCGGCTGGCCGTCCTCGCCGAGTCCCGTGGGGTGCCGGTCCGCCGGTACGGGCGCACCGCCACCGGCCCGGAGGACGCCGTCCTGCTCGACTTCCGGCCCGAGGGCAGCGGCGCCCACGCCCGGTTGCGGCACCGCGGCGACGAGCGGGAGCTGCGGCTGGCGGTCCCCGGCGAGCACATGGCGCTCAACGCCCTCGGCGCGCTGCTGGCCGGGGTGGCGCTGGGCGCGCCGATGGCGGGCCTGGTCGAGGGGCTCGCCGTGTTCGACGGCGTCCGGCGCCGCTTCGAGTACAAGGGCCGCGCCGGCGGGGTCGCCGTGTACGACGACTACGCCCACCACCCCACCGAGGTCGCCGCCACCCTGCGGGCGGCCCGCGAGGTGCAGCCCGCGGCGGGAGGACCCGGGCGGCGCGGCCGGGTGATCGTGGCGTTCCAGCCGCACCTCTACTCCCGCACGCAGACCTTCGCCGAGGACTTCGGGCGCTCCCTGGCGCTGGCCGACGAGGTCGTGGTGCTCGACGTCTACGGTGCGCGCGAGGACCCCGAGCCCGGGGTGAGCGGTGCGCTCGTGGCCGACGCGGTGCCGCTGCCGGCCGAGCGGGTGCACTTCGTCCCGGCGTGGGCGGACGTGCCGAGCGTGCTCGCCGGCCTGGCCCGGCCCGGCGACCTGGTCCTCACCATGGGGGCCGGCGACGTCACCGTGCTGGGCCCGGAGATCCTCCTCGAGCTGGAGCGGGCCGCGACATGACCCGGCTCCCCTCCACCCGGCGCGGACGCCGGTCGCCGGAACGCTCCGCCGACCGTGCCGACCGTGCCGACCGTGCCGACCGTGCCGACCGTGCCGACCGGGTGACCGAGCGGCTGCCCGCGCGGCCGGCGGCCGCCGAGCGCGCCCGCCGCATCCGCGAGGAGCGGGCGGCGCAGCGGTCGCGGCTGCTGCCGCAGCAGCAGCGGGTGGAGGAGCGGCGGGCGCGCAGGTCGGCCCAGGTCGCCGCCCGGAAGGCCCGGAAGACCCGGAAGGCCCGGAAGGCGCGCACCGCGGAGCGCAGGGCGGTCCTGAAGGCGGCCCGGCCCGCCGACCGGCGGTTCCGGATCCGGCGGCGCGTGGCGTTGACCGTGCTCGTGCTGCTCCTGCTCGCGGGGCTCGGCGCGGGGGCATGGCTGCTGCTCGCCCGGTCCGGGCTGGCCGACGTGGAGAGCGTCGAGGTGACGGGCGCGCTGACGGTGTCCCGGGAGGCGGTGCTGGGCGCGGCGGGCGTCGAGACCGGCGTTCCGCTCGCCGAGGTCGACACGAAGGCCGTCGCCGGGCGCGTCGCCCGGTTGCCCGGGGTCGGCTCGGTGCAGGTCAGCCGCGGGTGGCCGCACACGGTGGAGATCACCGTCGTCGAGCGGACGCCGGTGGCGCTGGCCCGGACCCCGCAGGGCGTCACGCTGGTCGACGCGACCGGTGTCGCCTACCGGCCGGCGCCGGAGGTGCCGCCCGCACTGCCCATGCTGGGCTTCGGTGCCGTCGGGCCGGACGACCCGTCGACGAAGGCCGCCCTCGCCGTCCTGACGGCGCTGCCGCCGGACCTGCGCGCACAGGTCACCACGATCGACGTCGACAACGTGGCCACCGAGCCCACCGTCCGGCTCGGGCTGGGGGAGCGGCAGGTGCAGTTCGGCGCCGTCGAGCGCGTCGACCGCAAGATCGCCGTGCTGGTGCCGCTGCTGACCGAGGAGGGCACGGTCTACGACGTGTCGAGTCCCGAGCTGCCGACCGTCACCCGCTGACCGTCCGGTCGTCGGGGGTGCGCTGCTCCGCCCGACCCACTGTGTCGCCGTCGGTCAGCCTGGGTGAACGATGGGTCACGAGCACGTCGGGGATGTCCGGCGCCACACCATCGAGGTGTTGCCGACGCGCGGCGCGCCTGCTGGACCGTGCCCCCGCTCGGACCTAGCGTTCGACCGCGAACGGCCCGGACAGACCTGCTGGACGGAGCTGACCCGGACCCGAGCAACCGAGAGGTGCCGCGCATGACGCCCCCGCACAACTACCTGGCCGTGATCAAGGTCGTCGGCATCGGTGGCGGCGGCGTGAACGCCGTCAACCGCATGATCGAGGTCGGCCTCAAGGGCGTCGAGTTCATCGCGGTGAACACCGACGCCCAGGCGTTGCTCATGTCCGATGCGGACGTGAAGCTCGACATCGGGCGCGAGCTGACCCGCGGCCTCGGCGCGGGCGCCAACCCGGAGGTCGGGCGCAAGGCGGCCGAGGACCACCGCGAGGAGATCGAGGAGGTCCTCAAGGGGGCCGACATGGTCTTCGTGACCGCCGGCGAGGGCGGCGGGACCGGCACCGGCGGGGCGCCGGTCGTCGCGTCGATCGCCCGCAAGCTCGGTGCACTCACCATCGGCGTGGTCACCCGCCCGTTCACCTTCGAGGGGCGCCGGCGCGCGGGCCAGGCGGAGGACGGCATCACCCAGCTCCGCAACGAGTGCGACACCCTCATCGTCATCCCCAACGACCGGCTGCTGCAGCTCGGCGACGTCGGCGTCTCGCTGATGGACGCCTTCCGCTCCGCCGACGAGGTGCTGCTCTCCGGTGTCCAGGGCATCACCAACCTGATCACCACGCCCGGCCTGATCAACCTCGACTTCGCCGACGTGAAGTCGGTGATGTCCGGGGCGGGGTCCGCCCTGATGGGGATAGGGTCAGCACGCGGCGAGGGAAGGGCGGTGCAGGCCGCCGGCAAGGCCATCAACTCACCCCTGCTCGAGGCGTCGATGGACGGCGCCCAGGGCGTGCTGCTGTCGATCGCGGGCGGCTCGGACCTCGGCCTCTTCGAGATCAACGAGGCCGCGTCGCTGGTCCAGGAGGCCGCGCACCCCGAGGCCAACATCATCTTCGGCACGGTGATCGACGACTCCCTCGGCGACGAG
The DNA here is from genome assembly GCF_047200735.1 of Pseudonocardia oceanicola. NCBI lineage: Bacteria > Bacillati > Actinomycetota > Actinomycetes > Pseudonocardiales > Pseudonocardiaceae > Pseudonocardia > Pseudonocardia oceanicola. The sequence continues at coordinate 72,524 of NZ_JBJZON010000006.1, read as the reverse complement.
GTGCGCATCACCGTGATAGCAGCCGGGTTCGAGGGCGGGACGCCCACGCACAAGAAGCTGGAGCCCTCCGCCTTCCGGTCGGCGGAGCCGGCGGCCCCTGCGGCCCCGCCCGCGCCGTCGGCGCCGTCGGCGCCACCGCCGGGCGGGCCGGGCAACGGGCAGCCGACCCACTCGTCCACCGCGTTCGGGGCCGGGGCCAACCAGAGCGGCACCCTGCCGCCGGTCGCCCCGTACTCGCCGCCCGCGCCCCGCCAGCCGGAGACCCGGCAGAACCCGGCCATGACCGAGCTGGGCGGACCGGTGGGCGAGCCGGGGTCGGCGCACCCGCAGCCCCCGCAGGAGCAGGTGCCGCCCGCCGCGAGCGCCCCGTCGACCGCGTCGAACCCCTCGCCGGGCGCGGAGGCCCCCGCGACGGAGGTCGACGACGACGTGGACGTCCCGCCCTTCATGCGCCGCTGAGGCGCGCGCCGCTCCTCGACGCCGTCGCCCTGTCGCGAATCCGCCTCCGGCCGGGCAGGGCGCGGCGGCGTGCGCGCCCCAGACGCCCCCTAGGCTCGACCCGTGAGTGAGACGGCGCAGCGCGCACGGGTCCGCAGGGTCGTGACCACCAGGGCCGGGGGCCGGTCCGCGGCTCCGTTCGACAGCTTCAACCTGTCCCGCTCCGTGGGCGACGACCCCGCCGCCGTCGACGCCAACCGCTACCGCCTCACCCGCGAGCTGGGCCTGCGCGGCACCGTGTTCCTGAACCAGGTGCACGGCACGCGCATCGTGACGGTCACCGAGCCGCCGCGGCGCAGCGCGCCCGACGTCCCGGAGACCGACGCCGCCGTCACCGCCGTCCCCGGGATCGGGCTGGCGGTGCTCGCGGCGGACTGCACCCCCGTGCTGCTGTCGGATCCGAGGGCCGGCGTCGTCGGCGCCGCGCACGCCGGGCGGGTCGGGGCGGCCGCCGGGGTCGTGCCGGCGGTCGTGGCGGCCATGCAGGAGCTGGGCGCCGCCGTCGAGGACATCGAGGTGCTGCTCGGCCCGGCGGTCTGCGGGCTCTGCTACGAGGTGCCCGCCGCGATGCGGGCGGAGGTGGAGGCGGCCCTGCCGGGCAGCGCCGCGACGACCCGCCGCGGCGCGCCCTCGGTCGACGTCCGCGCGGGCCTGTACCGCCAGCTCGCCGAGCTCGGCATCGCGAAGGTCGGCGTGGACCCGCGCTGCACCGTGGAGGACCCGGCCCTGTTCAGCCACCGCCGGGACCGGCGCACGGGGCGCCTCGCCGGCGTCGTCTGGCTCGACGCGGGCACCTGAGCGCTGCGTCGGCCCCCTCGGGACGGCACGGTGGACGTTCGGGAGACATCACGGTTGCGTGACGCTCGCGACACCACCCCTTCGGCTCGCGGGCCCAGGCGGACACGTTCCGTAAGGTTCGCCGGGTGACCCAGGAGGCCTCCCCGGAGCGGCGCGCCGAGCTCGAGCGGCGCCTCGGCGAGGTGCGCGCCCGGATCGCGCAGGCCTGCACCGCCGCGGGGCGGGACCCGGCCGAGGTGGAGCTGCTCGCCGTCACCAAGACGATCCCCGCGGCCGACGTCGCCGCCCTGGTCGACCTCGGGCTCGCCGCGTTCGGCGAGAACCGGGCGCAGGAGGCCGCGGCCAAGGTCGAGGAGCTGCGCGCGCTGCGCCCCGACGCCCGGGTGCGGTGGCACTTCGTGGGCGGGCTGCAACGGAACAAGGCGCGGTCCGTGGTCCCGTGGGTGACCCGGGTCGAGAGCGTCGACTCGCCGCGGCTGGCCGCCGCGCTGGACAAGGCGGTGCTCCGCGCACTCGACGAGGGACTCCGGACCGAGCCGCTGCCGGTGCTCGTCCAGTACAGCGTGGACGGTGACCCGGAGCGCGGCGGCGTGCCCGACGACGGCCTGCTCGGGCTCGCGGACCAGGTCGCGGGGGCATCCGGGCTCGTCCTCGACGGACTCATGAGCGTCGCCCCACTGGGTGCCGACGTCGAGAGGTCGTTTGCCGCCATCGAGGCGGCGGGTAGGCGGGTGCGGTCCTCGCACCCCGGCGCCACCGTGTTGTCGGCCGGGATGAGTGGGGACCTGGAGGTGGCGATCCGTCACGGTTCGACGGTCGCGCGTGTCGGAACGGCCCTTGTGGGGGACCGGACGTTAACCTCCCGGTGACTGCCCGGTCCGCGGGGGCGGACCGGCATCGGGGGCGTCGAGGATTGGGAGCTCGGATGAGTGCGATGTACCGGCTCAAGGCCTACTTCGGCATGGTGCCCGCCGAGGAGATGGACTACGCCGACGAGCCGACGGCCTTCGCCGATCCGCGCCGGGTGTCCCGCAGCGCGCGCGCCGACCGTTGGTCGGATCCGGACGACCACTTCGACGACGCGCCCGCTCCCCGGAGCGCCTACTCCGGCTACGAGCGGGCCCGCGACGAGCGTCCCCAGGACGACTGGGACCGCCGGTCGGCGCGCGAGGGCGTCCGTCCGGCGCGTGGCCCGCGGGAGCCCGTGCGCGCCGGCGCCGGGCTGGGCGGGGCAGGGGGCAGCGGCCTTCCGGCGGCGTCCCCGGCGACCCGCGGCGCGTTGGCCGTGGACCGCGAGGAGGCCGTCCTGCGGGCCGCGCCGGAGCCGCCGGCCCCGGTCACCACGCCGTCCGCGGTGCCCGAGCAGCGGGACCGCGGGGCGGCCGCCCTGGCCCGCATCACCACCCTGCAGCCGAGCAGCTTCACCGAGGCCCGCACGATCGGCGAGCGGTACCGCGACGGGGTGCCGGTGATCATCAACCTGACCGATCTCGACGAGGCCGCCGCGCGCCGCCTGGTGGACTTCGCCGCAGGTCTGGCGTTCGCGCTGCGCGGTTCGATCGACAAGGTGACCAGCCGGGTGTTCCTCCTGACGCCGGCCGACGTCGAGGTCTCGGCCGACGACGCCCGCAGGCTCGCAGAGCGGGGCCTCTTCCGTCAGGATTAGGGCGTGCCGATCGCCGTCCAGTTCGTCATCTACTACATCCTGTTCTTCTTCTGGCTCCTGCTCGTCGCGCGCATCGTGGTGGAGCTGGTGCACTCGTTCGCGCGCGAGTGGGTGCCCGCCGGACGTCCGGCCGCGGCTCTCGAGGTGGTGTTCAGCGTCACCGACCCGCCCGTCAAGTTGTTGCGGAGAGTGATCCCCGTCGTCCGGATCGGGGGCGTCGGACTGGACCTCTCGATTATGGTTCTGCTGCTGGTGGTGTTCATACTGATGAGCATTGCCAGACCGGCGGTGGCGTGAGCCCCAGTCACCCGCCAGCCGGTTTGCCGCCGAGGACTGCATGAGGTGATCCGATGCCGCTGACGCCCGCCGACGTTCACAACGTCGCGTTCAGCAAGCCCCCGATCGGTAAGCGGGGGTACAACGAGGACGAGGTCGACGCGTTCCTCGACCTGGTCGAGGCCGAGTTGGCCCGGCTGATCGAGGAGAACGAGGACCTGCGCGAGCAGGTCTCCCAGCTCGAACAGCGACTCGGCAACGCCGAGGCCGACCTGGAGGAGGCGCGGTCGCGCCCGCAGCAGGGCGGGATGGGTGCCCAGTCCGGGCCGCCGCCCACGCAGCAGATCCGCCCCGTGGAGGCCCCGCAGCCCCCGCGGCCGGTCGAGCCGCAGCGCGCCGTGGGCCCGATGGGCGACGGCGACGCCACCGGTGGGGACCACCACGTCCAGGCCGCCAAGGTCCTGGGTCTGGCCCAGGAGATGGCCGACCGGCTGACCGCCGAGGCCAAGAACGAGGCCGACGCGATGCTGTCGGACGCTCGGGCGAAGTCGGAGCAGCTGCTCAGCGAGGCCCGGACCAAGTCCGACGGCCTGGTGAACGACGCCCGTGCCCGCGCCGAGACGATGCTCAACGACGCGCGCACCCGCGCCGAGACGCTCGAGCGGCAGTCCCGCGACAAGGCGTCGACGCTGGTCAGCGAGGCCGAGCGCAAGCAGACCGAGATCATCGGCACGATCACGCGGGACAAGGGCGTGCTCGAGAAGAAGATCGACGAGCTGCGGACCTTCGAGCGCGAGTACCGCACCCGGCTCAAGACCTACCTGGAGTCGCAGCTGCGCGACCTGGAGGGCCGGGGCTCGGCCGCGCCGTCGGACGCCGCCCGGTCGAACGCCAACGGCGGGTACGCCGCCACCGGCTACGGCCAGCGCGCGGACGCCGGAAGCTGACGGCCCGGCCGAAGTCCGACCGATTGGCGGGCGGCAGTGCGGCCCTCGTGCCACCGCCCGCCGTACACGGGGTGAACAGTGCTGCTGCTGGTTCTCGTTCTGGTCCTGATCGCCTTCGGCCTGCTGGTCGTGGCCCTGCTCTCCGGCAGCGTCCTGTGGGCGTGGATCTCCGTGGCCGTCTCCGTGGCGGCCGCGGTGGCCCTGCTGGTCGACTGGCTGCAACGCCGCTCTGCCGTGAAGGCGGGGGCGGAGCCGCAGCAGGCGGCCGGCGGGGGCGCCAGGACGCCCGGTGCGCCGCCCGGCGTGCCGCAGGCTCCCCGGCGTGACATCGAGCCGGTCACCGAGGTGATCCCGGTTCTCGGGCACGGCTCACGCGGGCGCACGGCCCCGGCCGGGCCGGCGGGGGATCGTGGACGGTCCTCGTCGGACTCCGGTGGTGCGGACGCGGAGGCCACGTCCGTGATGCCTCTCGTGGGACCGTCCGGCTCAGCCGAGCGACCGTCCGGCGCTGCGGCGGGCGACACTCGGTCGAATGAATCTTCGTCACGCAGCGTCACGGGTGCCGAGGAGCGTTCCGACGACGCCGGACATCGCGGATCTCCGTCGGGGGACGACCGTTCCGGCAGCGGGTTCGCGACGGGACTCGCGGCGGGCGTCGCGGGTGCTTCGGCGGCGGGCCTCGCCGGATCGGCGCCCGGGAAGCACGAGACCGAGGAGCCGGGCGCGGGCCGCGGCGAGACCACGCCGGGGGCGTCGGTCGCGGCCATGCCGGAGCCGTCGGGCGCGACGAAGCTCCCGCACCCGGCGACGGAGCCCCCGACGGCCGACGACCCGACACCGGAGGGGCCGACACCCGAGGGGCCGACACCGGAGGAGGGCTCGACCCCGGAGCGGTCGGCAGAGCCCGGTGCGGAGCCGGCGGCCCCCCGCGCCCCGGAGGCGGACCTGGCTTCGGAGCCCGGTCGGGCGGGTGGCACGGCGGCAGCCGGCCCGGCCGCGGGTTCCGGTGCCGCGACCGGTGGTGCGTCCGCCGCCGGTGCCGCCGGCGAACCGCTCGCGCCGGCCGGTGCGGCGGGCGGGGCCGAGGGTGCGCCCACCCCGGACGCAGCCACCGGCGCCCCCGGATCCGGCGCGGCTTCCGCCCCCGGCGCGCAGATCGACGGGCCCACCGTGGCCACCCCGGCCCACACCGGATCCACCGCACAGGCGGAGCAGCAGGTCCGGTCGGCACCGGAGCAGCCGGGCGTCCCGGTTGCCCAGGGGGAGCAGGACCAGGCGGGCCGGCCCCAGGAGCAGTCCGGTCAGCAGTCCGCCGGCGGTCCGCCGCCGGGGTCGATGCCGCCCCCTGGTCCGCACGGCGAGCCGCCGGAGGAGCCCCGGGACGCGACGGTCGCCGCGCTGGTCGCCGAACTCGACGACGAGGTCGTCGTGGTCGACGAGCAGCCGCGGTACCACCTGGCGGGTTGCCGGTCGCTGCCCGGCCGCCCGGTGATCCCGCTGCCGGCCAAGGAGGCCGTGGAGCTGGGCTTCACCCCGTGCGGGTGGTGCGCCCCGGATCGCACCATGGCGGACCGGCACCGGGCCGCCGCGCGCTGACGTACCCCTCGACCTGCACGAACGGCGCTCTCGCTCGCCCGCACCGAGCGAGAGTGCCGTGCGCTCGTGCACCTCCCGGAACAAGCGTTCGCCGGGGCGCGTTACCCTTGCCGGACACAGGCACCGATCCGGCCATCACCGGGGAGCCTCCGGAAGAAACCGGCGCTGGGGTCGGAAGGGGCAGCGCCGGGAGTAGAACCGGACGGGTTCGGCCCGTCACAGCCGTCGAACGAGCGGTCCCGCGCGAGCGGGGCAAGCGGGGTGGTACCGCGGCGTGAGTCGTCCCCGTGCAGACCGGACACACACTGCACGAGGAGCACCGACCGCCATGAGCGAGAGCTACCCGCCGGTTCCCGCGCATCCCGCGTTCCCGCAGCTCGAGCGCGAGGTCCTCAAGTACTGGGAGGCCGACGACACGTTCGTCGCCTCCGTCGAGGCCCGCCCCGCCGGTGACAACGGCAGCAACGAGTTCGTCTTCTACGACGGCCCGCCCTTCGCCAACGGCCTCCCGCACTACGGGCACCTGCTGACCGGGTACGTGAAGGACGTCGTGCCCCGGTACCAGACCATGCGGGGCAAGCACGTCGAGCGCCGGTTCGGCTGGGACACCCACGGCCTGCCCGCCGAGGTCGAGGCGGAGCGCCAGCTCGGGATCACCCACAAGTCCGAGATCGAGAGCATGGGCATCGCCGAGTTCAACGAGGCGTGCCGCACCTCCGTGCTCCGCTACACCGGCGAGTGGCGCGACTACGTGACCCGCCAGGCCCGTTGGGTCGACTTCGACCACGACTACAAGACGCTCGACCTGGACTACATGGAAAGCGTCATGTGGGCCTTCAAGACGCTGTGGGACAAGGGGCTCGTCTACTCCGGGTTCCGGGTGCTCTGGTACTGCTGGCGCTGCGAGACCCCGCTGTCGAACTCCGAGACCAAGATGGACGACGTCTACCGGGACCGCCAGGACCCGGCCGTCACCGTCGGCCTGCGGCTGGTGAGCGACGACCCGGAGCTGGACGACGCCCTGGCCCTGGTCTGGACGACCACGCCCTGGACCCTGCCGTCGAACCTCGCCGTCGCGGTGAACCCCGAGGTCGAGTACTCGCTGCTGCGCGCCGACGGGGAGAAGTACGTCCTGGCGTCCGCCCGGGTGGGTGCCTACGCCCGTGAGCTGGGGGAGGAGCCGGAGGTCCTGCGGACCTTCACCGGTCGCGAGCTGCTCGGTCTGTCCTACACCCCGCCGTTCGACTTCTTCGTCGGCCGGGCGAACGCGCACCGGGTGCTGGAGGCGGACTACGTCACCACCGAGGACGGCACCGGGCTCGTGCACATCGCGCCCGCGTTCGGTGAGGAGGACAAGGCCGTCACCGACGCGGCGGGGATCGAGGCCGTCGTGCCGGTCGACCCGCGCGGCGAGTTCACCGTGGAGGTGCCGCCGTACGCCGGCCAGCAGGTGTTCGACGCCAACCCGAACATCATCCGGGACCTCAAGGCCGGCACGGCGCCGTACGTCACGGGCGTCCTGCTGCGGCACGAGACGTACGACCACCCGTACCCGCACTGCTGGCGCTGCGGCAACGCGCTGATCCAGCGGGCGGTGGACTCGTGGTTCGTGCAGGTCACGGCGTTCCGGGAGCGGATGGTCGAACTCAACGGGCAGATCAACTGGGTGCCCGGCAACATCCGGGACGGCCAGTTCGGCAGGTGGCTCGAGGGTGCCCGGGACTGGGGCATCTCCCGCAACCGCTTCTGGGGCAGCCCGATCCCGGTGTGGCAGTCGGACGACCCGCGCTACCCACGCACGGACGTCTACGGCTCGCTCGACGAGATCGAGCGGGACTTCGGCGTCCGGCCGACGGACCTGCACCGGCCCTTCGTCGACGAGCTGACCCGCCCGAACCCCGACGACCCCACGGGGAAGTCGACCATGCGCCGGGTGCCGGAGGTGCTGGACTGCTGGTTCGAGTCCGGCTCGATGCCGTTCGCGCAGGTGCACTACCCGTTCGAGAACGCGGACTGGTTCGAGCACCACTACCCGGGCGACTTCATCGTCGAGTACAACGGCCAGACCCGCGGCTGGTTCTACACGCTGCACGTGCTGGCCACGGCGCTGTTCGACCGGCCGGCGTTCGAGAGCTGCGTGGCGCACGGGATCGTGCTGGGCGACGACGGCGCGAAGATGTCGAAGTCGCTGCGCAACTACCCGGACGTCAACGAGGTCTTCGACCGCGACGGGTCGGACGCCATGCGGTGGTTCCTCATGGCGAGCCCGATCCTGCGCGGCGGGAACCTGGTCGTCACCGAGCAGGGCATCCGCGAGGGCGTCCGGCAGGCGATCCTGCCGCTGTGGAACACCTGGTACTTCCTGTCGCTCTACGCCGGGGCGGCCGGGGTGACCGGGAGGACGTCGACCTCCAGCACGAACGTGCTGGACCGGTACGTGCTGGCCAAGACGGCGGCGCTGGTCGACGGCGTCACCGCCGCGATGGACGCCTACGACATCGCGGGGGCCTGCGAGCAGGTCCGCGATCACGCCGAGGTGCTCACGAACTGGTACGTCCGACGCTCCCGGGACCGGTTCTGGGAGGGCGACCGGGAGGCCGTCGACACCCTGCACACCGTGCTGGAGGTGACCGCGCGGGTCGCCGCGCCGCTGTTGCCGCTCACCATGGAGCAGCTGTGGCAGGGGCTCACCGGCGGCCGCTCGGTGCACCTGGCCGACTGGCCGTCGGCGGACGAGCTCCCGCACGACGACGCCCTGGTCGCCGCCATGGACCGGGTCCGGCAGGTGGCCTCCGCGGGGCTGTCCCTGCGGAAGGCGCGCCGGCTGCGTGTCCGGCTGCCGCTGGCGTCGATGACCGTCGCGGCCGCGGACGCGGAGACCCTCGCGCCGTTCGCCGACGTCCTGCGGGACGAGGTGAACGTCAAGGAGGTCGTGCTGACCACGGACGTCGCGACCTACGGCCGCTTCGAGCTGACGGTCAACGCCCGCGCCTGCGGTCCCCGGCTGGGTGGTGACACCCAGAAGGTGATCAAGGCGGTCAAGGCGGGGAACTGGACGTCGACCGCCTCGGGGACGGTCACGGCCGGCGGCATCGAGCTGCTGGAGGGCGAGTTCGCCGAGCGGCTGCAGGCCGCGGACCCGGCCTCGACCAGCGCTCTCCCGGGCAACACGGGGCTCGTCGTGCTGGACACCGACGTCACACCGGAGCTGGCGGCCGAGGGCACGGCGCGCGATGTCGTGCGCGCGGTCCAGCAGGCCCGCCGCGACGCCGGCCTCGAGGTCTCGGACCGGATCGCCCTGACCCTCGACGCGCCGGAGCCGGTTCTCGACGCCGTCCGGGCCCACGAGGCCTTCGTGGCCGGCGAGGTCCTGGCGACGAGCGTGTCGTACGCCGCGCTCACCGAGCCGACCGGTACCGGCGGCGTCTCCGACCCGTCGGGGAGGAGCGCCGAGGTCCGGGTGGCCGTCACCAAGAACTGACCTCGTGAGTGGCGCTAGTCGCTAGAGCGACTGGCGCCACTCACAGGGGTCGTTAGGGTGACCACCGTGGGGAGTGCTGCCGAGCGGTGGGCGCAGCTGCAGTCCGGGCGGGGCATCCCGGCCGAGATCCTGGCGCGGGCGCCGGTGAGCCCGTGGGGGCACGACCCGGCCGACTTCACCGCGCCCGACGTCCCCGAGGACACGCCGTCGCGCGCCGCGGGCCTGGCCCTGCTCGGCACGTCGGGCACGGTCACCGACGTCGGCTGCGGTGGTGGCGACGCCGCGTTCGCCCTGGTCGGTCCCCTGACCCGGGCCACCGGCGTGGACAGCCAGCAGGACATGCTCGAGCTGTTCGAGGCCGGCGCCGACGTGCGCGGGGTGCCCGCCCGGACGGTCCTGGGCACCTGGCCGGAGGTGGCGGACGAGGCCGGCACCGCGGACGTCGTCGTGTCGCACCACGTGCTGCACAACGTCGTGGACCTGCCGCCCTTCCTCGCCGCGCTGACCGCGGCGGCCGGGCGCGGGGTCGTCGTCGAGATGCTGTCCGAGCACCCGATGGCCTGGCTCGACCCGCTCTGGCGGCGCTTCCACGACCTGGACCGGCCCGAACCCGCGACGGTCGACGACGCCGTCGCCGTGGTGCGCGAGCAGGGCCTCGAGCCGGAGGTCACCCGGTGGGAGCGGGAGCGGCCCGCGCCACGCTCGGCGGCCTGGGTCACCCGGCGGCTGTGCCTGGCGCCGGAGCACGAACCGGAGGTCGCCGCGGCCCTCGAGGACATCCCGCCGCGCCCCCGCACCGCGGCCACCCTGGTCTGGCGACCCTGAGGGCTCAGGAGATCAGGAACCAGGCGAACACCACGCCCAGCGAGTTCGTGGCCAGGTGCGCCAGCATCGGGGTGACGAGGTGCCCGCCCCAGCGCCGCCACGCGCACAACAGGATGCCGGCCGCGAAGGTCGACACGACCGCCAGCGCCGCCCGCCCGACGTCGCCCCAGTCCCCGAGCGTCGCCCCGACGGCGGCGTTCGCGCTGCTCAGGCCCAGGGAGGGCACGACGTGCCACAGCCCGAACAACGCCGATGCGACCAGCGTGCGCCGCCACCAGCCGCCGCCGACGAGCCCCGGCAGCACGGAGCGGAAGGCGACCTCCTCCAGCAGCACCGTGCCGAACGGGATGCGGACCAGGGCGGCGTAGAGCAGCACGCCCGCGCTCCCCGCGGCGCGGGTGTCCTCGAAGGCCGGGCGGGTCGCCGGCAGGGCGATCCCCACCAGGTACACCACGCCGATGATCACGACGGCGATCCCGCCGTAGACCAGCCCGCGGCCGAGGAAGCGCCGGCCCAGCCCCAGGTCGTCCCGGCCCAGGCCGCAGGCGCGGGCCAGGACCAGCAGCAGCGCCGTGACCGCGACCTTCCACGGCACCGCCCAGGCCGGCCACACGAGGCCGACCAGCACGTTGGTGGCCACGAGCAGCGCAACGGCGGCGACCAGGCCGGCCCATCGGGGGAGGACACGCCGCGGCCGGGACTGGGTGATCGTCCCGGCGGGCGGCGGCATGCCACCATCCTGCGCGAGGGTCGCACGACGTGCACCCGTGGCCCCGGCACGGACGAGGAGCGGGCATGGGCGAGACCGGTGCGGTCGCGACCGGCGCCGCACGCAACGCGTACGTCGACTTCCTGCGCGCCTTCTCGATCCTCGTCGTGGTGCTGTGGCACTGGGCCTTCACGATCCTCGTGTGGGGCCCGGACGGCCCGACGGCCACCAACCCGATCGGCTTCTTCTCCGGGCTGTGGGTGCTGACCTGGTTGTTCCAGGTGCTGCCGCTGTTCTTCTTCGTCGGCGGGTACGTCCACCTGCTGGCCTGGCACCGGGCGCGGGCCCGCGGCGAGCACCTCGGCCACTTCGTGTGGCGCAACCTGCGCAAACTGGCCGTGCCGGCGCTGGTGCTCGGCACGGTGTGGCTCGGGCTGGGTCTCGGGCTGTCCGCGGCGTTCGACCTGCACTGGCTGCTGCGGGCGGTGCTGCTGGTGATCAGCCCGCTGTGGTTCATCGGCGTGTACCTGCTGCTCATCGCCCTGATCCCGGTCTGGTTCGGGCTGCTGCGCCGGTTCGGCGTGGTCGCGGTGGTGTGGGTGGTCGGCCTCGTGGTGATCGTCGACATCCTGCGGTTCCGCGCCGGGTTCGCCGAGCCGGCCTATCTCAACCTCGTCCTCGTCTGGGGCCTCGCGTTCATGAGCGGCTTCTTCTACGAGGACCTCGTGCGGGCCCCGCGGCAGGTCGACGCGGCGCTGCTGTGGGCCGGGCTGTTCGGCCTGGTCGGCCTGGTCTTCTCGGGTCTCTACCCGGGCTCGATGGTCGGGGTGCCGGGGGAGCCGACGTCGAACATGGCGCCGCCCACCCTCTGCATCGTCGCGCTGCTGGCCTTCCAGGTGGGCGTCGCGGAGATGGTCCGCCCCGCGGTCGAACGCCGGCTGGAGCGGCCCCGGCCCCGGCGGGTCGTCGAGATCGTCAACCGCTTCGCGATGCCCGTCTTCCTCTTGCACACCACGGGCATGGCGATCGGCCGCGGGGTGACCTACGCGTGGGCAGGCCGGCTGGGGGAGCGCGAGGTCCCCGACCTGGTCTGGTGGCTGGAACGGCCGCTCCAGGTCGCCGTCTCGCTGGTCTGCACCCTGCCCGTGATCTGGCTCTTCGGTCGCTTCGGCCACCGTCGCCCGACGGTCCCGGCACCCGCCTGAGGAACGGGCGACCCTGCGCCGATAGGGTGATCGGCGCACGAGCCGGGGGTGGGCGATGAGTCTGGAGGTCCTGCTCGGCGTCGTCGCCGCCGTCCTGCTCCTCGGCGTGCTCGCCGTGCGCGTGTCCGTCCGGCTCGGGCTGCCCTCGCTGCTGCTCTACCTCGGGATCGGGATCCTGCTGGGCGAGGCGGTCCTCGGCGTGGAGTTCTCCAACGCGGAGCTCACGGAGAACCTCGGCATCGCCGCGCTGGTGCTCATCCTGGTCGAGGGCGGCCTGACCACCCGCTGGCAGGCGGTGCGGCCGTCGTTGGGGATCGGGATCGCGCTCTCGACGATCGCCGTCGTCGTCAGCATCGCCGTCACGGGTACCGCCCTGCACTACGTGCTGGGGCTGGACTGGCGGGTCGCCTTCCTCTGGGGTGCGGTCCTGTCCTCGACCGACGCCGCCGCCGTGTTCAGCGTGCTGCGCGGGGTCGGGGTCTCCCCGCGGCTGGCCGGCGCGCTGGAGCTCGAGTCCGGCATGAACGACGCCCCGGTGGTGCTCGCCGTCCTCCTCCTGGCCTCGGCCGACCCACTGACCTGGACGACCCCGTTCCTCGTCGTCTACGAGCTGGTCGCCGGGGCGCTGATCGGGCTCGGTCTCGGCTTCGCCGGCGGCTGGGCGCTGCGCCGCGCCGCCCTGCCGGCCACCGGCCTCTACCCGCTCGCCGCGCTGGCCGTGTGCGTCCTCGCCTTCGCGAGCGGGCAGTTCGCCCACGCCTCCGGTCTGCTCGCGACCTACGCCTGCGCGCTGGTCCTGGGGAACTCGCGGCTGCCGCACCGCGGGGGCGTGCTGTCCTTCGCGGAGGGCACCGGCTGGCTGGCCCAGATCGGGCTCTTCGTGCTCCTCGGGCTGTACGCCAGTCCCGCCCGGCTGGTCGACGCCGTGCTCCCGGCGGTGATCGCCGCCGGCGTGCTGCTCGTCGTCGCCCGGCCCGTGTCGGTCGTCGCGGCCGCGCTGCCGTTCCGGATGCCGTGGCGGGAGCAGGCGTTCCTGTCCTGGTCGGGGCTGCGCGGGGCGGTGCCGATCGTGCTCGCGCTGATCGCGCTGATCGAGGGGGCCCCGGGTGCGGACCGGCTGGTCGACGTCGTGTTCGTGCTCGTGGTGATCCTCACGCTGCTGCAGGGCACGACCCTGCCGTGGGTGGCGCGGCGGCTGCGGGTCGTGCGCGGGGCCGAGGCCAGGGACGTCGAGGTCGACGCCGCACCGCTCGACGAGCTGAACGCCGACCTGCTCCAGGTACGGATCCCGCCGGGCTCGAAGCTGCGCGGGGTCTACCTGCGCGAACTGCGGCTCCCGGTCGGTGCCACGGTCAGCCTCGTGGTGCGCGGCGACAAGGCCTTCACCCCCCACGGGCAGACCCGGCTGCGCGAGCACGACCAGCTGCTCGTGGTGACCACCGCCGAGGTCCGCGAGCGCGCCGAGGAGCGGCTGCGCGCCGTCGACCGGGGTGGCGCGCTGGTGCGCTGGCGCGACTCCGATCCCGGGCCCCGTCCGGACGGGCCCGGGAGGCCCGCATAATCGAGGACGTGACCGACGAGCCCACCGGACCCGCATCCCTCCCGCCGCGCCGGGTGTGGGTGCTCGCGCTCGTGGCCCCCGTCGTGCTGCTGCTGGACATCCTGACCAAGGTCGTCGCGGTCGCCACGCTGGCGGACGGTCCGCCGGTGCGGCTGCTCGGCGGGTTGGTCAACCTGGTCCTGGTCCGCAACCCGGGTGCCGCGTTCTCCATGGCGACCGGCTACACCTGGGTGCTGTCGATCATCGCCCTCGGCGTGGTCGTGGTGATCGTCCGGATCTCCCGGAAGCTGCGGTCGGTGGGCTGGGCGATCGCGCTCGGGCTCGTCCTCGGCGGCGCCCTGGGCAACCTCGTCGACCGGGTCTTCCGGGCGCCCGGGCCGCTGCAGGGCCACGTCGTCGACATCATCTCCGTGGTCGAGCCGGACGGCTCGTTCTTCCCGGTGTTCAACCTGGCCGACTCCGCCATCGTGTGCGGCGGGATCCTGCTGGTCCTGCTCGCGCTCACCGGCCGTGAGCTCGACGGGACCCGGGCGAACGCCCCGGAGCGGGAGACCGCCGGTGAGTGACGTCCGCCGGCTCCCGGTCCCCGACGGGCTCGACGGCATGCGGGTCGACGCCGGCCTGGCCAGGCTGCTGGGCCTGTCCCGGACCGTCGTCGCGACCCTCGCCGAGGACGGGATGATCGCGCTCGACGGGCGCGCCGCCGGCAAGTCGGACCGGCTCACCGCCGGCGGCTGGCTCGAGGTCGAGCTGCCCGAGCCGGAGGCCCCCGCGGCGATCACCGCACCGCCGGAGCTGGTCGGCGGGATGACCGTGCTCCACGAGGACGAGGACGTCGTCGTCGTCGACAAGCCCGTGGGGGTCGCCGCGCACCCCAGCCCGGGCTGGACCGGGCCCACCGTGATCGGCGGGCTGGCCGCGCTCGGCGTGCGGGTGTCGACCTCCGGGGCGGCCGAGCGGCAGGGGGTGGTGCACCGCCTCGACGTCGGCACGACCGGGGTGATGGTCGTCGCCAAGTCCGAGCACGCCTACTCCGTGCTCAAGCGGGCGTTCAAGGAGCGCACGGTCGACAAGCGTTACCACGCGATCGTCCAGGGACACCCCGACCCGAGCAGCGGGACCGTCGACGCGCCGATCGACCGGCACCCCAGGCACGACTACAAGTTCGCGGTGGTGGCCGGCGGCAAGCCCAGCGTCACGCACTACGACACTATCGAGGCGTTCCGTGCGGCGTCGCTGCTCGACGTCCACCTCGAGACGGGGCGTACGCACCAGATCCGGGTGCACTTCTCCGCGCTGCGGCACCCCTGCGTCGGTGACCTCACCTACGGCGCCGACCCCACGCTGGCCACGCGCCTGGGCCTGCGGCGGCAGTGGCTGCACGCCCGGTCGCTGGGCTTCGAGCACCCGGCCGACGGGCGGTGGGTCGAGTTCACCAGCGAGTACCCGCCCGATCTCGCCCGGGCCCTCGAGCAGCTGCGTGACTGAACCCGGCCGCCCCGAGGACGTCGACCGCCCCGACGACGGGGGCGGCCTGCTCACCCGTCGTGGGCGTCGGTGGCTGATCGTGACGTGCGTGCTCGCGGTGCTGGTCGCGGTGGGCTACGCGACGGCCCAGTCGCGGTCGCTGTCCGCGGGGCGCGGGCCCGCGGCGGCCCCGGGACAGGTCCGGCTCGGGCCCGATGCGGGCGAGGACGTGGCGGACTACCTCGCCCGGCTGCCCGCCACCCTGCCGGGTCCGGGCGAGCGCGCACTGGCGCTGGTCCAGCTCGACCGCGAGATCACGACGGCGGCCGCGGCCGGGCTGACCGGGTCCGCACCGGTCGCCGAGGTCGTGTTCCGGGTGCCGATCCCGCGGGTGCAGACCGCCCTGCGCTTCGAGACCCTGCCCGCCGGCGCCCCGGTCGCCGCGGCACTGGACACCGCACGGCAGCGGGCCGGCTACGCCGCGACCGCCGACGCCTCCCGGCTCACCGGCCGTCCTGCCGCGGTCGCGCGGGCGGAGGCGACGGCCTACGCCGGGCCGTGCGCCTGCGTGGTGGCGCTGGTGGTGGAGGCCGACCGCGCCGGGCTCGATGCGATGGCCGCGGCGCCCGGGGTGCGGGCGGTGGAGGCGGCCCCCGCGGGGGTCACGGCCCCCGAGCTCGCGCTCTCGCCGCTGCTGCCGGGGCAGACCACCGCCGCCACCCCCCTCCCGGACGACGGCCCCCTCCCCTCTCCCTGAGGGTGGCGGTCCCGGCCCGGTGAGGGTGGGGGTGGTGCATGCACCGCCCGGCGGGTGCCCCCGGGGCAGACACCGGAGGCCCGCCCGCGCGGCCCGATCCGGGCCCGCGACACGCCCGGCGCGGGCGACGCGCCGGCACTCCGACACGCCTCGAGGCGGTGAGCTGCGGGTTCGCGGCGGGCCCGGCGGCGGTCACGGAACTGTCGGTGCCCGGGGCTACTCTGGCCGCACCCCCGGACCCGGGGGACCCGACACCCGCCGATGCCCCGGCCACCGCCCGGCCACCGCCCGGTCGCCGGCCGTGCACCCGGACGCCGTACCCCGAGGGCGGCCGGGCGGCCGCCGTCGGGGCCTCGTGGGCCCGCCGCATCACCCGCGCGCGAGCGCGTGAAGGGAGTCTCGACGACCCATGGCCCCGGCGAGCGGGAACAGCAGTGTCGACTAAGGCCGACTCCTTCGTCCACCTCCACACGCACACCGAGTTCTCCATGCTCGACGGTGCGGCCCGGCTCGACGACCTCTTCGCCGAGGCCGCGCGGATGGAGATGCCCGCGCTGGCGATGACGGACCACGGGAACGTCTACGGGGCGTACGAGTTCTGGAAGAAGGCCAACGCGGCCGGGATCAAGCCGATCATCGGCATGGAGGGCTACCTCGCCCCGGGCTCGCGGCACGAGCGCAAGCGGGCCACTCTCGGCACGAACGGCGCGACGTCGGACAACCCCGACCTCATGTACACCCACATGACGCTGCTGGCCGAGAACACGGAGGGGATGCACAACCTCTTCCGGCTCTCCAGCCTGGCCAGCCTCGAGGGCTACTACTACAAGCCCCGCATGGACCGGGAGCTGCTGGAGACCTACGGCAAGGGGATCATCGCGACCACCGGCTGCCCGTCCGGCGAGGTCGCCCGGCTGCTGCAGCAGGACCGTTTCGACGACGCGTGCCAGGCCGCGTCGGACTACCGGGACATCTTCGGGAAGGACAACTTCTTCTGCGAGTTGATGGACCACGGGATCGAGATCGAGAAGCGGGTCCAGGAGGACCTCTTCGCGCTGAAGAAGAAGCTCGACCTGCCCGGGCTGGCCACCAACGACCTGCACTACACCTACCCGGACGACACGAAGCCGCACGAGGTGCTGCTCTGCGTGCAGACCGGGAAGACGCTCGCCGACCCGAACCGCTTCAAGTTCGACGCGCAGGACTTCTACCTCAAGTCCGCGCAGGAGATGCGGGCCCAGTGGGACCCGATCCACCCCGAGGCCTGCGACAACACGCTGCTGGTCGCCGAGCGGGTGGACGTCTCGTTCGGTCACCAGGACCTGATGCCGCGCGCGCCCGTGCCCGAGGGGGAGACGGAGGAGTCCTGGCTGATCAAGGAGGTCGAGCGGGGGCTGCACAAGCGCTTCCCGAACGGCGTCACCGAGCAGTACCGCCGCCAGGCCGAGTACGAGCTCGGCGTGATCATCCAGATGGGCTTCCCCGGGTACTTCCTGGTCACCGCGGACCTCATCCAGCACGCCAAGTCCGTCGGCATCCGGTGCGGCCCCGGCCGCGGCTCCGCGGCGGGCTCGCTCATCGCGTACGCGCTCGAGATCACCGACCTGGACCCGATCCGGCACAAGCTGATCTTCGAGCGCTTCCTCAACCCCGAGCGCATCTCCATGCCGGACATCGACATGGACTTCGACGAGCGCCGGCGCGGCGAGATGATCCGCTACACCACGGAGAAGTACGGCGAGGACCGGATCGCCCAGATCATCACGTACTCCACGATCAAGGCGAAGGCCGCGATCAAGGACTCCGCGCGCGTGCTGTTCGGCCAGCCCGGCTACTCCGTGGCCGACCGGATCTCCAAGGCCATGCCGCCGGCCGTCATGGGCAAGGACATCCCGCTGTCCGGGATCTTCGACCCGGGCCACAAGCGGTACGCCGAGGCCACCGAGGTCCGCGCGCTGTACGAGGCGGACCCCCAGGTCCGGGAGATCATCGACACCGCGCGGGGCCTCGAGGGCCTGAAGCGGCAGTGGGGCGTGCACGCCGCGGGCGTGATCATGTCCAGCACGCCGCTGATCGACGTCATCCCGATCCAGCGCCGCGAGGCGGACGGCGCCATCATCACGCAGTTCGACATGGGCGTCTGCGAGACGCTCGGGCTGCTGAAGATGGACTTCCTCGGCCTGCGCAACCTCACGATCATCGACGACGCACTGGAGAACATCGAGCTCAACGGCAAGCCGAAGCTCGAGATCGAGACCGTCGAGCTGGACGACCCGAAGACCTACGACCTGCTCGCCCGGGGGGACACGCTGGGCGTGTTCCAGCTGGACGGCGGGCCGATGCGGGACCTGCTGCGGCGGATGGCGCCCACCGAGTTCGACGACATCTCCGCCGTCGGCGCGCTCTACCGGCCGGGCCCGATGGGCGCGAACGCGCACAACGACTACGCGGACCGCAAGAACGGGCGGCAAGAGGTCACGCCCATCCACCCGGAGCTGGCGGAGCCGCTCAAGGACATCCTCGGCGAGACCTACGGCCTGATCGTCTACCAGGAACAGGTCATGGCGATCGCCCAGAAGCTCGCGGGCTACTCGCTCGGCAAGGCGGATCTGCTCCGCCGCGCGATGGGCAAGAAGAAGAAGGAGATCCTGGACAAGGAGTACGCCGGCTTCGCCCAGGGCATGAAGGACCACGGGTACTCCGAGGACGCGGTCAAGACGCTCTGGGACATCCTGCTGCCCTTCTCCGACTACGCCTTCAACCGCGCGCACTCCGCCGCGTACGGCGTCGTCTCCTACTGGACCGCGTACCTCAAGGCGAACTACCCCGCCGAGTACATGGCCGCGGTGCTCACCTCGGTCCGGGACGACAAGGACAAGGCCGCGGTCTACCTGGCCGAGTGCCGCCGGCTGGGGATCAAGGTCCTGCCGCCGGACGTCAACGAGTCGGTCCGCAACTTCGCCCCGGTCGGCGCGGACATCCGCTTCGGCCTGGGCGCGATCCGCAACGTCGGCTACAACGTGGTCGACGCGATCGTCGCCGCGCGCAAGGAGAAGGGCGACTTCACCGACTTCTCCGACTTCCTGCGCAAGGTCGACGCGGTGGTCTGCAACAAGAAGGTCATCGAGTCGCTGGTCAAGGCCGGTGCGTTCGACTCGCTCGGCCACTCGCGCAAGGGTCTGCTGCTCGTCCACGCGGACGCGATCGACGCCGTCATGAGCAGCAAGAAGGCCGCGTCGATGGGCCAGTTCGACCTCTTCGGCTCCCTCGACGGCAGCGGGGGCGACTCCGCCGGAGACCCCGCCCTCGGCTCCCTCTTCGACGTCAAGGTGCCCGAGGACGAGTGGGACACCAAGCACAAGCTCGCCGTCGAGCGGGAGATGCTGGGCCTCTACGTCTCCGGTCATCCGCTCGACGGCGTGGAGCAGGCGCTCTCGGCCAAGGCGGACACGCCGATCCAGTCGATCCTGGAGGGCACGGTCGGCGAGGGCGCGCAGGTCACCGTCGGCGGCATCCTCGCAGGCGTCAACCGCCGGGTGAACAAGAACGGCGAGCCCTGGGCGTCGGCCCAGATCGAGGACCTCGCCGGTGGCATCGAGGTGCTGTTCTTCCCGCGGGCCTACCAGGTGGTGGGGGTCGACGTGGCGGAGGACGCGATCGTGCTGGTCAAGGCCCGGGTGAACAAGCGGGACGACCGGGTGTCGCTGATCGCCAACGACCTCGCCGTCCCGGAGCTGCAGGCCGCGGGAGAGGCCGGCCTGCCGGTCAAGGTCAGCCTGCGCACCGAGCTGTGCACCCCCGAGCGGGTCGCGCAGCTCAAGGAGGTGCTCAGCCACCACCCCGGCACGTCCGAGGTGCACCTCGCGCTGGTCTACGGCTCGAAGATCACCCACTGGAAGCTCGCCGACACGCTCAAGGTCACCAACACGCCCGCGCTGATGGGCGACCTCAAGGCCCTGCTCGGGCCCGGTTGCCTCGGCTGACCAGCCGACGGCGAACGGCGCTCTCGCTCCCCCGGGTGGAGCGGGAGCGCCGTTCGCGGGGCGTGCGCTCCTGCCCTCGCTGCACCGGGGAACGCGGTCAGTCGGCGCGGTGCACCAGCGAGCGCCAGTGCGCCCGGGCCTGGCGCTGCCAACGGTGGTGCAGTGCGTCGAACAGCGCGGCGGCGCGGGTGCCCGCCCACTGGTCGGGCAGCAGCTCGGCCGGGAGCTCGGGGTCCAGGAAGGGGAAGCGCCGCCAGGCGTGCACGAGCAGGACCTGGTGGGTGAGCACGTCGGCCGGGTCGACGGGGGCGGCGTCGGCGAACTCGGCGAGGAACTCCTCGTACTCGCGCTCGACGGCGGCGAGGTCCCAGGCCTGGGCCACGACGGCGGCCTGCTCGCCGATCCGGCCGAAGGGGCCGACGAACGAGCTGGTCACGGCCTCGAGCCCGAGGTCGGCGACCACGTCCGCCGCCTCCGCCTCCTTCGCCGGGTCGGGGGAGACCCAGACGCCGGGGGCGGGTGAGCCGAGGCCCGCCCAGGCCAGGCGGGTGCGCAACCGGTGCCGCAGCTGCCGGCGCGACTCGGGGACGCTCACGAGTAGGACGAGCCACCGGCCGTCCCAGGCCGGGGCGGGGTTGCCGAAGGAGTAGATGCGCTCCGCACCGGCCGAGAGCAGCTCGCGCCCGGCGCCGGTGAGCGTCCAGCGCACCCGGCGCCCGGCGCGGTCCGAGCTGACCAGGCCCTCCGCCGCGGTCCGGGCGAGGGCCTGCCGCGCCGACTTGCTCTCCACGCCGAGCCCGGCGAGCACGTCGATCAGCACCTGGGTCCAGACCGGCTCGTCCCGCGGCAGCACGAACTCGCCCAGCAGGGTCAGCAGCAGCGAACGCGCGCTCGTCTGGCCGAGGCCGCGGCGGCGGGACAGGACCGGATGGGGGCCCTCGGGATCCCCGGCGTCGGCGCCCCCCGGACCGACATCCGTGCTGGCTTCGGCGGACATGGTCGGGTCAGGATAGTGCCCCGGATCGTGCGCCCCGCGGACGGCGGGAGGGGACGTAGGGTCCCCGCGTGACCGCCGAGTCCCGGACCCCCGCCGCCGACCTGCTCGCCACCGACCGGGCGCATGTCTGGCACCCGTACGCCCCGATGCCGGCGGCCGTGGACCCCGTGCCGATCACCGGCGCGCAGGGCGTGCGGCTGACCACCGCCGACGGCCGGGACCTGGTCGACGGCATGTCGTCCTGGTGGGCGGCGATCCACGGCTACCGGCACCCGGTCCTCGACGCCGCGGTCACGGACCAGCTGGGCCGGATGAGCCACGTGATGTTCGGCGGGCTCACCCACGGCCCGGCGGTGGAGCTGGCCCGGCTGCTGGTCGAGATCACTCCCGGCCCGCTGCAGCACGTGTTCCTGGCCGACTCCGGCTCGGTCTCGGTCGAGGTCGCGATCAAGATGGCGCTGCAGTACCAGCGCTCGCGCGGCCGGACGGCGAAGCACCGCCTGCTGACCTGGCGCGGCGGCTACCACGGCGACACCTTCGGCGCGATGAGCGTCTGCGACCCGGACGGCGGCATGCACTCCCTGTGGCGGGACGTGCTGCCGCAGCAGGTGTTCGTCGGCGCCCCGCCGCGCGAGTTCTCCCACGAGTACGTGGCCGAGTTGGCGGAGGCGGTCGAGCGGCACGCGGACGAGCTCGCCGCGGTGATCGTGGAGCCGGTGGTGCAGGGCGCCGGGGGCATGCGTTTCCACGATCCGCGCTACCTGCACGTGCTGCGCGAGCTCTGCCTGGCCCACGACGTGCTGCTGGTGTTCGACGAGATCGCCACGGGGTTCGGCCGCACCGGCGAGCTGTTCGCGGCCGACCACGCCGGGGTCTCGCCGGACGTCATGTGCGTCGGGAAGGCGCTGACGGGCGGCTACGTGACCATGGCGGCGGCGCTGTGCACCACGGAGGTGGCCCACGGGATCACCGAGGGCGAGGCCGGGGTGCTGATGCACGGGCCCACGTTCATGGGGAACCCGCTCGCGTCGGCGGTGGCGCTGGCGTCGACCCGGCTGCTGCTCGACCAGGACTGGCGCGGCCGCGTCCGCCGGATCGAGGCGGGGCTGACGAACGGGCTCGCGCCGCTGCGGCGGGCACCGGGTGTGACCGACGTGCGGGTCCTCGGTGCCGTCGGGGTCGTCCAGCTGGATCACGGGGTCGACATGGCCGCCGCGACCGCCGCGGCCCTCGAGGCGGGGGTGTGGCTGCGCCCGTTCCGGGACCTCGTCTACACGATGCCGCCGTTCGTCTGCGACGACGCCGACCTTGCGCGGTTGACGGAGGGGGTCGCCGCCGTCGTCGCCGCGGCGTGACCCGCAGCTCACGTCGGGATCACCCGGTCGGTGCTTCTGTGGCGCCACCCGTCGTGATCCATCCTATCGGGGTCGGACGGTCGCCGGGACGGAGGGTGCGGCACACCGCGCAGCACGTGCCGTCCCTCGGACGGGGCGTTGGTCCCCGATCGTGCTGGTGCTGGGCGCACCGCCACGAGCACGTCGAGTGATCGATTCAGGAGAACCGGACTTTCGGGCACGGACCGTCGGGAACCAGACAGGGCGCTCGTTCGATGGCTGGGTGGACTCGCCACCGTGGGGAGTTCGCCGCACGGCCGCACCGCCGCACTCGTGCGCCCCCAGCCAGATCGATCCCTGACCGGAGGACCCGACGTGCCGGACCAGAACCCGGGCACCGCCCTCGCCGGGCCTGCCCCCGACCGCTCCCCGGCGCCGGCGCCTCGCCGGCCCCGCCTCGATCCCCGGACCCTGCGCGCCGACCTCGGTGCCTCGGTCGTGGTGTTCCTGGTGGCCGTCCCGCTCTCCCTCGGCATCGCGCTCGCCTCGGGCGCGCCGATCATGGCCGGCCTGATCGCCGCCGTGGTCGGGGGCGTGGTCGCGGGCCTGCTCGGTGGCTCGCCGCTGCAGGTCAGCGGCCCGGCCGCCGGGCTGACCGTGATCGTGGCCGGCCTGGTCGACCAGTTCGGCTGGCCGGTCACCACCCTGATCACCGTGGGCGCCGGCATCCTGCAGCTCGGCTTCGGGCTGTCCCGCCTCGCCCGGTTCGCCCAGGCCATCCCGCCCGCCGTCGTGCACGGCATGCTCGCCGGCATCGGCGTCACCATCGCGCTGGCGCAGCTGCACGTCGTCCTCGGCGGCAGCGCGCAGACCGGTGCGCTCGAGAACCTCCGCGAGCTCCCGGCCCGGCTGGTGAACCTGCACGGCGGCGCGGTCCTGGTCGGGCTGGCCGCCGTCGTGATCATGATCGGCTGGCCCCGGCTGCCCGGGCCGCAGAAGTCCGTGCCGGGGGCGCTCGTCGCGGTGGGCGTGGCCACCGCGCTGAGCTTCGCGCTGTCCGGCGTGCCGCGGGTCGACCTCCCCGGGAACCTGATCGAGTCCGTGGCGCTGCCCGTGCTGCCGGGCTCCGGGCTCTGGCCCGCGGTGCTGGGCGGCATGCTCACCGTCGCGCTGGTGGCGAGCGTGGAGAGCCTGCTCTCGGCCGTCGCCGTCGACCGCATGACCCAGGACCGCGACGGCGGCGCCCGCGCGGTGCGCACCGACGCCGACCGCGAGCTGCTCGGCCAGGGCGCCGGCAACGCCGTCTCCGGCCTGCTCGGCGGTCTGCCGATCACGGGCGTGATCGTCCGGAGCTCGGCCAACGTCCGCGCCGGCGCACGGACCCGGGCCTCCGCGGTCCTGCACGGCGTGTGGATCGGGCTCTTCGGCATCGCCCTGGTGGCGGTGATCGAACTGATCCCGCTGGCGGCGCTGTCCGGGCTGCTCGTCGTCGTCGGCCTGCAGCTGGTGAAGCCCGCGGACATCCGCACCGCCCGTGCCCACGGCGAGCTGTCGCTCTACGTCGTGACCGTGCTCGGCGTGGTCTTCCTCACCCTGCTCGAGGGCGTGGCGGTCGGCCTCCTGCTCGCCGGCCTGCTCATGCTGCGCCGCGCCGTCCGCGCCCGGGTGCGCGTGCTCGAACCGACCGCTTCCACCCCGCGCCGGGTCGTCGTCGAGGGCACACTGAGCTTCCTTTCGGTGCCCGCGCTGTCCCGGGTGCTGGGCGCGGTGCCCGCCGGCGAGCCCGTCCGCGTCGACCTCGTCGTCGACTACCTCGACCACACCGCCTACGACCACCTCGAGTCCTGGACCCGGCGGCACCGCGCCGGCGGGGGCCGGGTCGAGGTGAGCGAGCCCACCGGCGCCCGCAGGGACCCGCGGCACGGCCGGTTCACCACCTGGGCCCAGTGGCGCTCGGAGCACGCCGGGCTCGCCGGGGAGGGTCCGAGCGCGCCGATGCTGGCCGGGGTGCGCGCCTACCACCGCGAGACGGCCGAGCACGTCCGGCCGACCTTCTCCGGCCTGGTCGGTGGGCAGAACCCCGCCGGGCTGCTGGTGACCTGTGCCGACTCCCGGGTACTGCCGAACATGATCACGCACAGCGGCCCCGGCGACCTGTTCACCGTGCAGAACGTCGGCAACCTCGTGCACGGCACCGGCGCGCTGGCCGCGGTCCGGTACGCCACCGCGGTGCTGCGGGTCCCGCTCGTCGCGGTGTGCGGGCACTCCGGCTGCGGGGCGATGCAGGGCCTGCTCGACGGCGTCCCCGCGGACCTGCCCGACGGCGCGCTGGGCGACTGGCTGCGCAGCGGCCGGCCCAGTGTCGAGGCGTGGCTGGCCGGCCACCCCGCGGGGCGGGCCGGGGCGGACGCCGGGTTCGCCCCACGGGACTGCCTGGCCATGGTCAACGTCGCGATGCAGCTGGACAAGCTGCGCGAGCTCGGGGTCGACGCCGAGCCGATGGGACTGTTCTTCGACATCCGCACCGCCGACGTCCTGGTCTACGACGCCGGCGCCCGCGCCTTCCGCCCGCACGACTCGGTCGACCCGGGGGCCGGAGCGCGACTGCCGGCCGCCCTGCGCGGGTAGCGGGGAACATCCGCGGAACCGGAGGTGTTGAGGCGGACATGGCAACGGTGGAACTGACGACCGACAACTTCAACGAGGTCGTGGCGGGCGACGGCACCGTGCTCGTCGACTTCTGGGCCTCCTGGTGCGGCCCCTGCCGGCAGTTCGCGCCGGTGTTCGACGAGGCGTCGGAGAAGCACCCCGACATCACCTTCGGCAAGGTCGACACCGAGGCCCAGACCCAGCTGGCCCAGGCCTTCGGCATCTCGTCGATCCCCACGCTGATGGCGGTGCGGGACGGCGTGGTCCTCTACGCGCAGCCCGGGGCGCTCCCGGCGCCGGCGCTGGAGGAGCTGATCGGCAAGGTCCAGGAGGTCGACATGGGCGAGGTCAAGGCCGAGGTGGCGCGCCAGCAGCAGGACCAGGACGGGCAGGCGGCCCAGTAGGGGTCCGTCACACCCCCGCCGGTCCTTCCGGGACCGCCGCCTAGGGTCTCCCGCGTGGCGCACCCCCTGGACTGGCTGCACGCTGGCGCCGAGCGCCGCAGGGCGGAAGGCCTGCGGCGCTCGCTGCGTCCGAGAACCCCGCACCCGGACGCGATCGACCTGGCGGGCAACGACTATCTGGGCCTGTCCCGGGACAAGCGGGTGGTCGACGGCGCCGCCGAGGCCCTGCGCACCTGGGGCGCCGGATCCACCGGGTCCCGGCTGGTGACGGGTTCCACCACGCTGCACGCCGAGCTGGAGGAGGAGCTCGCCGCGTTCTGCGGCGCAGCCGCCGCGCTCGTCTTCTCCTCGGGGTACACCGCGAACCTGGGCGTGGTCACCGCGCTGTCCGGCCGCGGCGCGCTGGTCGTGTCCGACGCGCACAGCCACGCCTCCCTCGTCGACGCCTGCCGCCTCTCCCGCGCCCGCGTCGTCGTCACGCCCCGCGCCGAGGTCGCCGCGGTCGACAGCGCGCTCGCCGCCCGCACCGAGGAACGGGCGCTCGTCGTCACCGACGGGGTGGACAGCATCGACGGCGGGATCGCGCCGCTGCGGGAGCTGCACGCGGTCTGCCGGGCGCGCGGTGCGGTGCTCGTCGTCGACGAGGCGCACGCCCTGGGCGTGTGCGGGCCCGGCGGTCGGGGCGTGCTGGTGGAAGCGGGCCTCGCCGGCGCCGACGACGTCGTGACGACCGTGACCCTGTCCAAGTCGCTGGGCGGGCAGGGCGGCGCCGTGCTGGGCCCGCGCGCGGTGATCGACCACCTCGTCGACACCGCCCGGACCTTCATCTTCGACACCGGGCTGGCCCCCGCGTCGGTGGGTGGCGCGCTCGCCGCCCTCCGGGTCCTGCGGGATGAGCCGGACCGGCCGGCCGCGGTGCTCCGGACCGCCGCGGAACTGGCCGGGATCGCGCGGGCGGCGCTCGCGTCGTCGCAGATCGACGTGGCGGAGGCGGGCCCGCACGCGCTCGCGCGGTCGGCGGTCGTCCCGGTGGTCCTCGGGTCACCGGTGGTGGCGTTCGAGGCGGCCGGACGGTGCCTGGAACGCGGGGTCCGGGTGGGCTGCTTCCGGCCGCCCTCCGTCCCGGAGGGCACCAGCCGGCTGCGGCTCACCGCGCGCGCCGACCTCACCGCGACCGACCTGGACCGGGTGCGGACGGTGCTGCACGAGGTCCTCGCCGGGATCCGCCCGTGACCGGCCGGGTGCTCGTGGTGAGCGGCACCGGGACGGACGTGGGCAAGACCGTGGTGACGGCCGCGGTCGCCGCCCTGGCGACGGCGGCCGGGGAGCGGGTGGCGGTGCTCAAGCCCGCCCAGACCGGGGTCGGCCCGGGCGAGCCCGGCGACCTGGCCGCGGTCGCCGCACTGGTGCCCGGCGTGACGACGGCGGAGCTCGCGCGCTACCCCGAGCCGCTCGCCCCGGAGACCGCCGCCCGGCGCGCCGGGCTCCCGCCCGTACCCCCCGCGGCGGCCGCCGACGCGGCCTGCGGCCTCGCCGCGGACCACGACCTGGTCCTCGTGGAGGGCGCCGGTGGGCTGCTCGTGCGGTTCACCCCCGACGGCACCCTCGCCGACGTCGCGGTCAGGCTCGGCGCCCCCGTCCTCGTCGTCGCCGCGGCCGGGCTCGGCACCCTCAACCACACCACCCTGACGACGGAGGCCCTGGCGCACCGCGGCATCACGTGCGCCGGAGTCGTCGTCGGGGCGTGGCCGGCGGAGCCGGACCTGGCGGCGCGCTGCAACCTCGCCGACCTGCCCGCCGTCACCGGCGTGCCGCTGCTCGGGGCGCTTCCGGAGCGGACCGGGACCCTCGCTCCGGCGGAATTCGCCCGGGTCGCGCGTCACACTCTGGCTCCCGCACTGGGCGGCGTTTGGCATAGTTCGCGCTCGTGACCACAGCGACGTCGATCATCCTCGGCCGTGCCCGCGAGCAGGTCCTCGAGCGAGGCGAGGGGCTCGCGGAGGAGCAGGTCCTGGAGGTCCTGCAGCTGCCCGACGCCGAGCTCGATGCGCTGCTCGAGCTGGCCCACGAGGTGCGGATGCGCTGGTGCGGGCCGGAGGTCGAGGTCGAGGGGATCATCTCGCTCAAGACCGGCGGGTGTCCCGAGGACTGCCACTTCTGCTCGCAGTCGGGGCTGTTCGAGTCGCCGGTGCGCTCGGCCTGGCTCGACGTGCCCATGCTGGTCGAGGCGGCCAAGCAGACCGCGAAGACGGGGGCCACGGAGTTCTGCATCGTCGCGGCCGTGCGCGGGCCCGACGCGCGGCTGATGGCGCAGGTCGCGGCGGGTGTCGCGGCGATCAAGGATGCGGTGGACATCAACGTCGCGTGCTCGCTGGGCATGCTCACGCCGGAGCAGGTCACCGCGCTCGCCGAGATGGGCGTGCACCGCTACAACCACAACCTCGAGACCGCGCGCTCGCACTTCCCGAACGTCGTCACCACGCACACGTGGGAGGAGCGCTGGGAGACCCTGCGCCTGGTCCGCGAGGCCGGCATGGAGGTCTGCTGCGGCGGGATCGTCGGGATGGGGGAGACCCTGGAGCAGCGCGCGGAGTTCGCCGCGCAGCTCGCCTCGCTGACCCCGGACGAGGTGCCGCTGAACTTCCTCAACCCGCGCCCGGGCACGCCGTTCGGCGACCTCGAGCCGATGTCGGGGCCCGACGCGCTGCGCACGGTCGCGGCGTTCCGGCTCGCGATGCCGCGCACCGTGCTGCGGTTCGCGGGCGGCCGTGAGCTGACCCTCGGCGACCTCGGCGCGCGCCAGGGCCTGCTCGGTGGGATCAACGCCGTGATCGTCGGCAACTACCTGACGACGCTCGGGCGGCCGGCCGAGTCGGACATCGACCTGCTCGGCGAGCTGGAGATGCCGATCAAGGCCCTCAACGAGACCCTGTGACGACCACGGTGGAGCCGGGGCCCGCGTCGGTGCCGGAGCCCGGGTCGGGGCCGGTGCGGGAGCCGGTGCCCTTCTGCGATCGCTGCGGAGCGCCCGCGGGCGGGGGTGACCACGCCCGCTGCGCCCGCGAGCGGGAGCTGGAGCCGCCCCGGTTCTGCCCGGAGTGCGCCCGGCGCATGGTCGTCCAGGTCGACCCCTTCGGCTGGACCGCCCGCTGCTCCCGGCACGGCGAACACTCCTCGTGAGTGGCGATAGCCGCTATGGCGGCTATCGCCACTCACAAGGTCGGTGGCAGTTCCAGAGCGGGGAACCAGGACCGGCCGAAGGTGCAGTGCCGCCCGCTGCCGGGGCGACAGGACCTGCAGGGCCACGAGGAACCCGAGCTCGATCGTCTCCCGCGTGACCGCGAGCGCGTCGGGCTCCTCCTCGGTGCTCGCCGGTTCGAGCAGGGTGTCCGGGTAGGGCGTCAACCAGGCCACCTCGGCCGCCGACGCCGGGCGGCGGGCCCGGGCGCGGGCGGCGTCGACACAGACCGTGGTCGCGATCCGGTACAGCCAGGCCCGCAGGTGCGTGCCGTCGAACCCTCCCGCCCCCGCCAGGCCCGCAGGTAGGTCTCCTGGACGGCGTCCTCGGCGTCGGACACCGACGCGAGCATGCGGTAGCAGTGCACGTGCAGCTCGCGCCGGTGCCGGGCGAAGCCCTCCTCGAGCCCCGTCATCGCTTCGGGGTCCGGACCTCCTGGACCGCCCACGAGTTGCCGTCCGGGTCGGCGAAGTGGACGAAGGTGCCGTAGTCCTCGTGCTCTGGGTGCACCCCGGCCCGCTGCGCGCCGTCGACGAAGTGCTGCGGCCCGCTGTTCTCGATGCCGGCGGCCTCCAGCTCGGCGTGCGCCTTCTCGATGTCCGTGACGACGAGGTGGCAGCCCTGCAGCGAGCCCGGCTCCGCCCCGCCCCCGAGGCCGGTGCCGAACACGATCGAGCACGCCGAACCGGGCGGGGTGACCTGCACGGCGCGGAAGTGCTCGTTCGGGTGGAAGTCGGAGTCGACGGTGAAGCCGAGCCTGCCGGCGTAGAACTCGTACGCGCGCTCCACGTCGGAGACGGGGACGACGACGACCTCGAGCCTGCAGTCCATGGTGGGTTCCTTCCCCTGCGGTGTGCTGTCACTGCCTGGAACGACCGCCGCGCCGGAAACTCATCGGTGGACCGATGAGATGCTGTCGACCATGGACTGGGGCAACCTGCTCAGGCAAGCGGCCGACGTGGGCTTCAGGCTCCTCGCACAGGCGGACGACGCGCCCGTTCGCCCCGCGCCGGAGGGCCACGGCGGGGTCCGCACCGCGCCGACGGGCGACCGGGCCCGGCGCATCGCCTACGCCCCCGAGCTCGACGGGGCCGCGGACCCGGGCGAGATCGTGTGGACCTGGGTGCCGTTCGAGGAGGACGCGAGCCAGGGCAAGGACCGGCCGCTGCTCGTCGTCGGGCGGCAGGGCGCGGAGCTGCTCGGGCTGATGCTGTCCAGTCAGCACAAGCGCGAGGGCGACCCGGACTGGGTCGCGATCGGGTCCGGCGAGTGGGACCGCGAGAGCCGCGAGTCCTTCATCCGACTCGACCGGGTGCTCGAGGTCGGTGAGCACGACATCCGCCGGGAGGGCGCGGTGCTCGACCGGCGGCGCTTCGACCGGGTGGCGGACGAGCTGCGGGAGCGCTTCGGCTGGGAGTGACGCGCCGGATCAGTGGGGCCCGAACGGCTCCGCGTAGGTGCTCATGGGCGTGGGCACCGCGCGGAGCCGCTGCAGCAGCCCGCGCTCCCGGGCGATGAGGAGCCGCACCATGCGCAGCCGCTCGACGGGGCAGGTCTGCTCCAGCAGCGCCTGCCGGTCCTCGAGCGGAAGCAGGCAGTCCGCGGCGAGCACGTGCGCCAGCTCCGCCGGGCCGACCTCGCGCGCCGGTTCGGACCAGTCGTCGTTCTTCCAGGCGGTGGCGCAGTAGGCGCGGTGGGCGGTGCGGGCGGCGGTGGCGAGCATCCGGGTCAGGTCGTCCGCCTCCGAGGCCTCCTTGTCGTCCGGGACGAACTCGACGGCGCCGCACAGGTAGGGCCTGGCCGCGTCGTCGAGCTCGTGCAGCCGGAACCGGCGGGCCCCCGTCGTCACGATGTCGTAACGCCCGTCCGGGAGCCGGCGGACGTCGAGCAGCCGGGCGGTGCACCCCACCGGGTGCAGGGCGTCGAGGCCCTGGACGTCGGGGTCGTGCCCCTCCCGCACGGCGACCACCCCGAACTCCTTGTCCGGCACCGCCCCCGTCACCAGGTCGACGGTGAGCTGGCGGTAGCGCGGCTCGAAGATGTGCAGCGGCAGCGACGCCCCGGGCATGAGCACGGTTCCCAGGGGGAAGAGGGGGATCGTCGCGACCACGCCGTCACGGTACGGGCCGCACCGCGCCGTCGCCCGCCGAATCGTGGCCGACCGGCGGGCGCAACACGGCCGAGGCGTCCGTGACCCGCAGGGCCCGCTCGGTGAACCGGAACACCGCGGCCGGACGCCCGCCGGCCGGTCCGGGCGGGGCGGTCTCGCCGGTGGCCGCCAGGACGTGTCGCCGGGTCAGCACCCGCTGCAGGTTGGTCGCCGACACCGGGTGGCCCAGCGCGGCGACGTAGAGCTCGCGCAGCGCGGAGATCGTGAACTCGCGGGGCGCCAGCGCGAAACCGAGGTTGGTGTAGGAGAGCTTGGCGCGCAGCCGGTCCCGCGCGTCCCGGACGATCTCGGCGTGGTCGAACGCCGTCTCCGGCAGGTCGGCCACGGGGAACCAGGCGGTGTCCGCGGGCACCGCCGGGTCGACGTCGGACGGGACGAGGCCGAGGAACGCCGTGGCCACCAGCCGGACGCCCGGCACCCGCTCCGGTGCGCTGAACACGCCGAGCTGCTCGACGTGGGTGACCTCCCGGACGTCGACCTTCTCGGTGAGCTGGCGGCGTACCGACTCCTCGACGTCCTCGGTGTCGCCGAGCGCCCCGCCCGGCAGCGCCCACCGGCCGCGGTCGGGGTCCTTGCCGCGCTGCCAGAGCAGCACCTGGAGGTCGTCCTCGCGGACCTGCAGCACGGCCGCGAGCACCTCGTGGCCCGTGGGACGGGCGGGCATGCGCCGATCGTAGGGGGACGCCGGGGAGCCGGTGCGGGACACGACGCGGAGCCGGGCGAACCGTCCGTTCCGGGACGGGCAGGTTACGGCCAGGTGAGTTCCGGGTCACGCAGACGGTGTCCTCGGGGCGGACACGATGCTACGATCGTCGTGTTTTCGACCAACAGGCGAAAACATCCGAGGAGGACGAGCGATGACCGTGACGGCTGACGTGCAGGCGGGGACCGGTGTCCCGTACCCCGGCTGGGCCGACGAGGTGCGCGAGCTGGCGCGCCGGCGCAACGCGGTGCTGCTGGCGCACAACTACCAGCTGCCGGCGATCCAGGACGTGGCCGACCACGTGGGCGACTCCCTGGCGCTCTCCCGGATCGCCGCCGAGGCCGACGCCGGGACGATCGTGTTCTGCGGCGTGCACTTCATGGCCGAGACCGCGAAGATCCTCGCGCCGGACAAGACCGTGCTGATCCCCGACGCGCGGGCCGGTTGCTCGCTCGCCGACTCGATCACCGTCGACGAGCTGAAGGCCTGGAAGGCCGAGCACCCCGGCGCCGTCGTGGTCAGCTACGTGAACACCACCGCCGCGGTGAAGGCCGAGACCGACATCTGCTGCACCTCGTCGAACGCGGTCGAGGTCGTCGCCTCGATCCCCGAGGACCGCGAGGTGCTGTTCCTGCCCGACCAGTTCCTCGGCGCGCACGTCCGGCGCACCCTGGACCGACGGAACATGCACGTGTGGGCGGGGGAGTGCCACGTCCACGCCGGCATCAACGGCGCCGAGCTGACCGCCCAGGCCGAGGCCCACCCCGACGCCGAGCTCTTCGTCCACCCGGAGTGCGGCTGCGCCACGTCGGCGCTCTACCTCGCCGGGTCGGGCACCGTGCCCGCGGACCGGGTCAAGATCCTCTCGACCGGCGGGATGGTCGACGCCGCCCGCGCGTCGCAGGCGAAGTCGGTGCTGGTGGCGACCGAGGTGGGCATGCTGCACCAGCTCCGCCGGGCCGCCCCGGAGATCGACTTCCGTGCCGTGAACGACCGCGCGAGCTGCACCTACATGAAGATGATCACGCCCATGGCGCTGCTGCGCAGCGTCCGCGAGGGCACCGACGAGGTGCACGTCGACCCCGAGCTCGCCGCGCGCGGGCGGGCCGCCGTCGAGCGGATGATCGCGATCGGCCGGCCGGGGGGTGGCGAGTGACCTGGGAGGCGGGCGCGGACCTGGTGGTGGTCGGCAGCGGCGTCGCGGGGCTGACGGCCGCGCTGGACGCCGCCGCGGCCGGGCTGCGCGTGGTCGTGGTGACCAAGGACGCGACCGACGCCGGCAGCACGCGCTGGGCGCAGGGTGGCGTGGCCGTCGTGCTCGGTGACGTCCCGGGCGACACGGTCGAGGCGCACGCCGCGGACACGCTCGCCGCGGGCGGCGGGCTGAACGACGCCGAGGCGGTCGCCGCGATCGTCGCCGGCGGTCCCGCGGCGGTCCGGCGGCTCCGCGAGCGGGGCGCGATGTTCGACGCCGTGTCCTCCCCGGCCGGCGTGCGGCTCGACCGGACCCGGGAGGGCGGGCACTCCGCCTTCCGCGTGGTGCACGCGGGCGGCGACGCGACCGGTGCCGAGATCGAGCGGGCCCTGGTCGACGCCGCCCGGTCGCTGACGATCCTCACCGGGCACGTGGCCGTCGACGCGCTCAAGGACGCCTCGGGCCGGGTGGCCGGGCTCGCGCTGCTCGACGACGCCGGCCGCCGCGGCCGCCTGCGCGCCCCGGCGGTCCTGCTGGCCACGGGCGGGTACGGGCAGCTCTACGCGAGCACCACCAACCCCGACACGTCGACCGGTGACGGTGTGGCGCTGGCCCTGCGCGCCGGTGCGGCCGCGGCGGACCTGGAGTTCGTGCAGTTCCACCCGACGGTGCTCTACACCGGCCCCGCGGTCGGCCGCCGGCCGCTGGTCACCGAGGCGGTCCGCGGCGAGGGCGCGGTGCTGCGCGACCGCGCGGGCACCCGGTTCATGCTGGGCCGCCACCCGCTGGCCGACCTCGCCCCGCGGGACGTCGTGGCCGCCGCCATCACCCGGCGGATGGCCGAGACCGGTTCCGACTGCATGTACCTCGACGCCACGGAGCTCGAGGGCTTCGCCGCCCGCTTCCCCACGGTGTACGCGTCGTGTCGCGAGGCCGGCATCGACCCGACCCGCGAGCCGATCCCGGTCACCCCGGCCGCGCACTACGCCTGCGGCGGCGTGGTCGCCGACGTCGACGGCCGCACCGCGGTCCCCGGCCTCTACGCCGCGGGCGAGGTGGCCCGCACCGGGTTGCACGGGGCGAACCGGCTGGCGTCGAACTCCCTGCTCGAGGGGCTCGTCGTGGGGGAGCGGGTGGTCCGGGCCGTGGTCGAGGACCTGGCCCACCCCCGGACGGCCACGGCCGAGCTGATCGCCCCCGCCCCGGGCGTCGGCGTGGCCGAGCGCGGCGTGGTGCAGCGTGCGATGAGCGCCTTCGCCGCCATCGGGCGGGACGCACCGGGCCTGGCCATCGCGTCGGACGTCGTCGAGCAGGCCACGCTGCCGGCCGTCCCGCTCGACCGCGCCGGGGTGGAGGACGCGGCGCTGACCCTGCTCGCGCAGGCGGTGCTCGCGGCCGCCGGCACCCGCCGGGAGAGCCGCGGCTGCCACGTCCGCACGGACTTCCCCGAGCGCGACGACGTGTGGCAGAAGGAGTCCCTGCACGTCACCCTCGACGACGCCGGTCGCCCGGTCGTCGGCACGGACGCCCTGGCGGGTGCGGCATGAGCACTGCGCACACAGCGGTCGCCGCGGGCGTCGGCGGGGCCACCGAGATCGGCGTGCCGGACCCCGAGGACCTGGCCCGCGTCGTGCGCACCGCGCTCGACGAGGACCTGCGCTACGGGCCCGACGCCACCACGGCCGCCACCGTGCCGGCCGACGCCGTGGCCGTCGGGAAGTTCACGCCGCGCCGGGCGGGGGTGCTGTCCGGCGTCCCGGTCGCCAAGGCCGTGCTGGACCTGGTCGTGCCGGAGTGGCAGCTGCTCGCCGAGCTGCCGGACGGGTCCCGGTTGACGCCGGGCGAGCCCGCGCTCGTCGTCCGGGCTCCGGTCCGCGCGCTGCTCACCGCCGAGCGCACGGCCCTCAACCTGCTCTGCCACCTGTCCGGCGTGGCGACGGCGACCGCGCAGTGGGTCGACGCCGTCGCGGGGACCCGGGCGCGGATCCGGGACACCCGCAAGACGCTCCCGGGGCTGCGGCTGCTGGAGAAGTACGCCGTGCGCTGCGGTGGCGGTGTCAACCACCGGCTGGGGCTCGGCGACGCGATCCTGATCAAGGACAACCACGTCGCGGCGGCGGGCTCGGTGTCCGCGGCGCTGCGGGCCGCGCGGGAACGGGCCCCGGAGCTGCCCTGCGAGGTCGAGGTGGACTCGCTCGCGCAGCTCGACGAGGTCCTGGAGCTGGGGGCGGAGCTGGTCCTGCTGGACAACTTCGACCCGGAGCGGACCGCGGAGGCGGTGCGCCGCCGGGGTTCCCGCCCGACCCTGCTGGAGTCCAGCGGCGGCCTGGTCCTGGCGAACGCCCGCGAGTACGCCGAGACCGGGGTCGACTTCATCTCCGTCGGCGCCCTGACCCACTCGGTGACCGCGCTGGACCTGGGTCTGGACCTGTGATCCCGTGAGCGGCAACTGCCCCTGGCGGGTCAGTTGCCGCTCAGCCCGAGGCCGAGCCTCGACACAGGTCAGTAGGGGGCGAGCTCGAGGACGGGGCGGCCGGACTCCGCGGCGTCCCGCGCGAAGGCGGCGAGGTCGGAGAGGATCTCGCCGAGCGCGTCGGGCTCGTCGTGCGCGATGGCCTCCGACCAGGCGGCCATCACCGGCGGTGCCGTGCGCGGGGTCATCTCCGCCAGGGCCTCGATCGCGGCCGCGGGCACCCGGGTGACGATCATGCCGGCGTCGACCTCGACGGCGAGCAGGCCGGCCGGACCGCCACGGTCCGCAGGCCGCGTGTCGGTCAGGGCGGCGTAGAGCGCAGCCAGCTCGCCGCGGTGCAGCGGGACGGACAGGTGCGGCCAGTCGTCGAAGGAGTGTTCGCCGGACGCCACCGAGGCCACCGCGTCGGCCTCCTCCTCGCCCGCCAGGAACCAGTCGCTCACCGCGCGGAATCTAGTGTGGTGCCGGCGGGGGGGTTCCGGGCCCTCTCGGGCCCGGGGACCCGCCCGCCGCTACCTCAGCAGCTCGGCTGTCACGGGGGCGGGGAAGCGGACACTGAACCGGACCTCGCCGAGCAGGGTCTCGAGGGCGTGGGCGGCGACGTCGACCTGCGCGCGGGCCTCGACCCCGACGTCGGCGAGCAGCTCCAGCGCGATCGTCCCGTCCTTGCGCTGGACCCAGCCGCCGACGATCGCGCCGTCGACCCAGATCGCGGGGCCGCCGTTGCCGTTGCGGTCGAACAGGCGGGGGACGAGCGCCGGGTCCAGGTAGTGGTCGCGCCGCTTCCAGCCCATGGTGGTGGGGTCGAGGCCCGGCAGGAGGGCCACGGACGGCTGCGGCTCCACGGGATCGAGGTCGTCGGGCAGCACGTAGCCGGCGTCGGTCTCCACCGCACCCACGTCGGTGAGCGCGGCCTTCGTGGTCGCGACCGTCCAGCCCGCCCACCACGTGAGGTCGTCGCGGGTCGCCGGGCCGAAGGCGCGCAGGTAGGCACGGGCGAGCCCGGCCGCGGCCTCGCGCTTGGGCAGCGGCTCGCCGAGCCCGCCGGGCACCCAGGTGTCGGCGGCGGCCCAGCGGTACTGGCCGTTGATCCAGGTGCCGGTGGGCCGGGCCCGGAGCAGCTGGCCGTCGAACCCCATGACCAGCAGCACCCGCGAATGCAACGACTGGGTGGTCGCCCCGATCGGGACGGGCGTGGCGAGTTCCGGCAACCGCAGCCCGATCTCGCGGGCGGGCAGCGGGCCCTCGGCCAGGAGCAGCGCCCGGATCCGGGCCCGGGCGTCGGCCAGCGTGGCGTCGGGGTCGGTGTACCCGCCGGCGGTCAGCTGCGTGTGCAGGTTGCGGCGCTGCACGGCGGCCACGTCGACGGTCGCGGCGTGGTGGGCGAGCCGGGCGTGGTGCGGGCCGAAGACCCACAGCGTGCGCCGCATCGCGTGGTGTCGCAGCAGGCTGCGGTCCGTGTAGAGCGCGCGCTCCACGGCGGCGAGGTCCGGGTGCGCCATCCGCGCCGCGGCCGACAGGTACACCGTCACGGGGTCGGTGGAGTGCAGCCCGACCAGGTCGTCGACGATCCGCGGGACGTCGTCGGTGCGGGTCGCGGGGGTCAGCCGGTGCCGGGCGACGAGCCGCGCCCGCCGCTGCGCCACGGAGATCGAAGAGAGCGCCACACCCCGATTCTGCTGTGAGTGGCGATGGTCGCCAGCGCAGTGATTGCCACTCACAGGGGAAGGGTGGGCGGGACGTACCCTGGACCCATGGTCCGCCCACTCCTGCGCCGCCTCGACCTGCGCCCCGAACCGCTGCCGCGACCCGCCGTGCTGCGGGGGATGCTGCCGCGCGCGGAGATCGACGTCGACGCGGCGCTCGAGGCGGTCCGGCCGATCGTCGAGTCGGTGCGCGAGCGGGGCGTCGAGGCCGCGCTGGAGGCCACCGAGCGGTTCGACAGGGTCCGTCCGGCCTCGGTCCGGGTTCCCGTCGCGGAGCTGGAGAAGGCCCTGGCGAACCTCGACCCCGCCGTGCGGCAGGCGCTGGAGACCTCGATCGAGCGCGCCCGGACGGTGCACGAGGAGCAGCGCCGGTCCGACGTCGTCACCCGGGTCGTCCCGGGCGGGACCGTCACCGAGCGGTTCGTCCCGGTCCGCCGGGTCGGGCTGTACGCGCCGGGCGGGCTGGCGGTCTACCCGTCGTCGGTGATCATGAACGTGGTCCCGGCGCAGGCCGCGGGCGTGGAGTCGCTGGTGGTGGCCTCGCCCCCGCAGGCGGAGAACGGCGGGCTCCCGCATCCGACGATCCTGGCCGCGGCCGCGCTGCTCGGCGTCGAGGAGGTGTGGGCGGTCGGCGGGGCCCAGTGCGTCGCGCTGCTGGCCCACGGCGGCACCGACACGGACGGCGCGGACCTCGAACCGGTGGACATGGTCACCGGCCCGGGCAACATCTACCTGACCGCCGCGAAGCGGATGCTCCGCGGGCTGGTCGGGATCGACGCCGAGGCCGGCACCACCGAGATCGCGATCCTGGCGGACGGCGGGGCGGACCCCGTGCACGTCGCCGCGGACCTGATCTCGCAGGCCGAGCACGACCCGAACGCCGCGTCGGTGCTGGTCACGACCTCG
Organism: Pseudonocardia oceanicola; assembly: GCF_047200735.1. NCBI lineage: Bacteria > Bacillati > Actinomycetota > Actinomycetes > Pseudonocardiales > Pseudonocardiaceae > Pseudonocardia > Pseudonocardia oceanicola. The sequence goes on along the minus strand of NZ_JBJZON010000006.1, from coordinate 34,980 downwards.
GACTCGCTGGCCGACGCGGTCGACGCCGAGCTGGAGCGCCAGGTCGCGGCCACCACGCACACCGAGCGGATCCGTACCGCGCTGTCCGGCCCGCAGTCCGGCACGATCCTGGTGCGGGACGTCGCCGACGGCGTCGCCGTCGTCGACGCCTACGCCGCCGAGCACCTCGAGATCCAGACCGCGGACGCCCGTTCCGTGGGCGCACGGGTGCGCAACGCGGGTGCGATCTTCATCGGTCCCTACGCCCCGGTCTCGCTCGGCGACTACTGCGCCGGCTCGAACCACGTGCTGCCCACCGGCGGCTGCGCACGGCACTCCGGCGGCCTGTCCACCAGCACGTTCCTCCGGGGCGTGCACGTGGTCGAGTACACCGAGGAGGCGCTGCGCGAGGTGGCGGACCGGGTCGTCACGCTCGCCACCGCGGAGGACCTGCCCGCGCACGGGCAGGCCGTCACCGCCCGTTTCGGGTCCGCGGGGTCCGGCCGGTGAGCGAGCGCGTGAGCGGAGGATCGGCGCGACCCGGGAGCGAGGTCCGGCTTGAGGACCTGCCGCTGCGGGAGTCGTTGCGCGGCAAGTCCCCTTACGGCGCCCCGCAGCTCGACGTGCCGGTGCGGCTCAACACGAACGAGAACCCGTACCCGCCGCCCCCCGAGCTGGTCGCGGACGTCACGGCCGCCTGCGAGGAGGCCGCGCGGAACCTGCACCGGTACCCGGACCGGGACGCGATCGCGCTGCGCGAGGACCTCGCGGCGTACCTGACCCGGCAGACCGGGGTGCGGCTCGGCGTCGAGAACCTCTGGGCGGCCAACGGGTCCAACGAGATCCTCCAGCAGGTGCTGCAGGCCTTCGGCGGGCCCGGGCGGACCGCGCTCGGGTTCGTGCCCAGCTACTCGATGCACCCGATCATCAGCTCGGGCACCCAGACCGAGTGGGTCGAGATCCCGCGCACCGCGGACTTCTCGGTCGACGTCGACGCCGCGCAGCTCCTGCTCAAGGAGAAGGCGCCGGACGTCACGTTCCTGACCAGCCCGAACAACCCCACCGGGCAGTCGCTGGACCCTGCGGACCTCGCGCTGCTGATCGACGCGGCACCGGGGATCGTGGTGGTCGACGAGGCGTACGCCGAGTTCTCGGCACACCCCAGCGCGACGACGCTGCTGGCCACCCACGGGCACAAGCTGATCGTCTCGCGGACCATGAGCAAGGCCTTCGCCTTCGCCGGCGGTCGGCTGGGCTACCTGGCCGCCGTGCCCGCCGTCGTCGACGCCCTGCAGCTCGTCCGGCTGCCCTACCACCTGTCGGTGCTGACCCAGGCGGCCGCGCGGGCGGCGCTGCGGCACGCGGACGCCACGCTCGGCTCGGTCGCGCTGCTGGCCGCCGAGCGGGACCGGATCGTGCCGGAGCTGGCCGCCCTGGGCTTCGACTGCGTCCCCAGCGACGCCAACTTCGTGCTGTTCGGCCGGTTCACCGACGCCCCGCGGGCGTGGCGGGCGTTCCTCGACCGCGGCGTGCTGATCCGGGACGTCGGGATCCCGGAGCGGCTGCGGGTCACGATCGGCACCCCGGAGGAGAACGACGCGTTCCTGGCGGCTGCCGCGGACGTGGTGGAGGAGATCGCATGAGCGCGAGCGGGACATCGGCAGGGCGCCGCATCGGGCGCGTCGAGCGCGTCACCAAGGAGTCGAAGGTCCTCGTCGAGATCGACCTGGACGGGACCGGACGGACGAACGTCTCCACCGGCGTCCCGTTCTTCGACCACATGCTCGACGCGATGGGCAAGCACGGCGCCTTCGACCTCACCGTGCAGGCCGAGGGCGACGTGCACCTCGACGCGCACCACACGGTCGAGGACACCGCGATCGTGCTCGGTCAGGCGCTGCGGCAGGCGCTGGGGGACAAGAAGGGGATCCGTCGCTTCGGCGACGCCTGGATCCCGATGGACGAGGCCCTCGCGCAGGCCGTCGTCGACGTCTCCGGCCGCCCCTACACGGTGCACTCCGGCGAGCCCGAGGTCATGCAGGGCTTCGTCGTCGGCGGGCACTACCCGACGGTGCTGAACCGGCACGTCTTCGAGTCGCTGGCCTTCCACGGCCACCTCGCGCTGCACGTGCGCGTGCTCGACGGCCGGGACCCGCACCACATCACCGAGGCCGAGTTCAAGGCGATCGCGCGCGCCCTGCGCGCCGCCACCGAGCCCGACGAGCGGATCACCGGCATCGCCTCGACCAAGGGCACCCTCTAGGAACCGGTGACCCGAGCCGCCAGGATGGGGGCGATGGACGCCCGGCACCTCCGTTCCTTCCTGGCCGTGGTCGACCACGGTGGGTACCACCGGGCGGCCGAGGCCCTGGCCGTCGGGCAACCCACCCTCACCCAGGCCGTCGCGGCGCTCGAGCGGGAGCTGCACACCACCCTGTTCCACCACGTCGGGGCGGACGTCGTGCTCACCGAGGCCGGCCGCGCGCTCGTCGGGCCGGCCCGGGAGGTCGGGCACGGGCTGGAGCTGGCCCGGGCCTCGGTCGAGGCCGTCGAGGGGCTGCGGGCCGGGCGGGTCGAGATCGTGGCGACCCCCTCCCAGGCCGTCTCGCCGCTGGCCGGGACCGTCGCGCGGTTCTGCGCCGCCTACCCCGGGGTGCGGGTGGTGGTGCGGGCCGCGTTCACCGCGGACGAGGTGGTCGACGCCGTCAGGTCCGGCGCCACCGAGCTCGGCCTGCTCGCCAGCGCGCGTCCCCTGCTCGCGACGGGGCTGGATCTGCATCCCGTCGTCCGGCAGCGGCTCGTGCTGGTCACGCCGCCCGGGTCGACCCTCGCCGGGCCGGTGCGGCCCGAGCAGCTCGACGGGTGCCGGCTCGTCGCCGGGCCGCCCGGCACGGCCATGCGGTCGGCGGCCGACGGTCTGGCGCGGCACGGTGCGACGGTCGCGGCGGAGTGCGGGCACCGGGAGGCGATCCTGCCGCTGGTGCTGGCCGGGGTCGGAGTGACGGTGCTGCCGGACTCGTGGCGGGAGCTGGCGGAGCGGGCCGGGGCCCGTGTCGTCGAGCTGGAGCCGCCGACGCACCTGGACATCGCGTACGTCAGCCGGACCGGCGCGGTCACCGCGGCCGCCCGCGCCTTCCTCGGGCAGGCGACCCCCGGGTCACCGCGGCCCGCGCCGATCGACGCCTGCTGACCGGGCCGGGCACCGCCGCGGCGGTCCGTACACTGGACGCGTGTCGCGGATCGTCGTGCTGGACTACGGATCGGGGAACCTGCGATCGGCCGAGCGCGCGCTGCGCCGCGTCGGGGCGGACGTCACCGTCACCTCGGACTTCGACGTCGCCTGCGAGGCCGACGGGCTGGTCGTGCCCGGCGTCGGGGCCTTCGCGCACTGCATGGAGGGCCTCCACGCGGTGCGGGGTCCGCAGCTGATCGGCCGCCGGCTGGCCGGCGGGCGCCCGGTGCTGGGCATCTGCGTCGGCATGCAGGTGATGTTCGACCGCGGCGTGGAGTTCGGCGTCGAGGCCGACGGGTGCGGGCAGTGGCCGGGCACCGTGGAGCGGCTGAAGGCGGACGTGCTGCCGCACATGGGCTGGAACACGGTGCGCGCCCCCGCGGGGTCGACGCTGTTCAACGGCCTCGACGCGGACACCCGCTTCTACTTCGTGCACTCCTTCGCCGTCCGCCGGTGGGAGCTGGAGGAGTCGCACGCCATCCGGCCCCCGCTCGTCACCTGGGCGCACCACGGCGAGGACTTCGTCGCCGCCGTCGAGAACGGGCCGCTCGCCGCCACCCAGTTCCACCCGGAGAAGTCCGCCGACGCGGGTGCGCAGGTGCTCGCGAACTGGCTGCGGGACGTCGTCGGCTGACCCCGGTCGGACAGGCGATCCGTGCCGCCCGGGCTGCCCTGCCTCCGGGGGCGGCGGGCCGCGGGTCCGCCGGTGGGTAGGCTCGATGGGTGAGTTTCACCCTTCTTCCCGCTGTGGACGTCGCCGACGGGCAGGCCGTGCGCCTGGTCCAGGGCGAGGCCGGCACCGAGACCTCCTACGGCGCCCCGCGCGAGGCCGCGCTCAAGTGGCAGGAGGACGGCGCCGAGTGGATCCATCTCGTCGACCTCGACGCCGCGTTCGGCACGGGCTCCAACGCGGAACTGCTCGCCGCCGTCGTCGGGGAGCTGGACGTCAAGGTGGAGCTGTCCGGTGGCATCCGGGACGACGAGTCCCTCGCCCGCGCCCTGTCCACCGGCTGCGCCCGGGTCAACCTCGGCACCGCCGCGCTGGAGAACCCCGAGTGGTGTGCGAAGGTCTGCGCCGAGCACGGCGAGAAGATCGCCGTCGGGCTGGACGTCAAGATCAAGGATGGGCAGCACCGGCTCGCCGCCCGCGGCTGGACGCAGGACGGCGGCGACCTGTGGGAGACCCTGGCGCGCATGGACCGCGACGGGGTGTCCCGGTACATCGTCACGGACGTCTCGAAGGACGGGACGCTGCAGGGGCCGAACATCGAGCTGTTGAAGCAGGTCGCCGCGAAGACCCCGGCCCCCGTGATCGCCTCCGGCGGCATCTCCGAGATCGAGGACCTGGTCGCGCTGGCCGAGACCGGGGCGGTCGAGGGCTCGATCGTCGGCAAGGCCCTGTACGCCGGGCGGTTCACCCTGCCCGAGGCGCTCGCGGCGGTCCGCTAGTGGGCGTCGCGGTCCGCGTCATCCCCTGCCTGGACGTCGACGCCGGGCGGGTGGTCAAGGGCGTGAACTTCAAGGAGCTGCGCGACGCCGGCGACCCGGTCGAGATGGCCGCGGTCTACGACGCCGAGGGGGCCGACGAGCTCACGTTCCTCGACGTCACGGCGTCGTCGGCGGAGCGGGCGACGATGGTCGACGTCGTCCGGCGCACCGCCGAGCAGGTCTTCATCCCGCTGACCGTCGGCGGCGGCATCCGCACGCCGGACGACGTCGACCGCATGCTGCGCGCGGGCGCGGACAAGGTGAGCGTCAACACCGCCGCCATCGCGCGGCCGGAGCTGCTGGGCGAGATGGCACGGCGCTTCGGCTCGCAGTGCATCGTGCTGTCCGTGGACGCGCGCCGGGTTGCCCGAGACGGATCGGCCGGGCCGCCCACGCCGTCGACCTTCGAGGTCACCACGCACGGCGGCCGCACGGGCACCGGGATCGACGCCGTCGAGTGGGCCGCCCGCGGCCAGGAGCTCGGCGTCGGGGAGATCCTGCTCAACTCGATGGACGCCGACGGCACGCGCGCCGGCTTCGACCTCGAGCTGATCGAGAAGGTGCGCCGGGTGGTCGACGTGCCGGTGATCGCCTCGGGCGGGGCGGGCGCGCTGGAGCACTTCCCGCCGGCGATCCGGGCGGGCGCCGACGCGGTGCTCGCGGCGAGCGTCTTCCACTTCGGGCAGCTGCGGATCGGCGAGGTCAAGGACGTGCTGCGCGCCGACCACGTGGAGATCCGGTGAGCGAGCTCGCGAGCGAGCCCTCGGCCCGGCGGGTGCGCGAGTCCGCCCTCGACCCGGCGGTCGCCGAGCGCCTCACGCGCAACGCGGACGGGTTGGTGTGCGCGGTCGTCCAGCAGCGGGGCACCCACGAGGTGCTGATGGTCGCGTGGATGGACGACGAGGCGCTGCACCGTACCCTCACCACGCGCCGCGGCACGTACTGGTCGCGATCGCGGCAGGAGTACTGGGTGAAGGGCGAGACCTCCGGGCACGTCCAGCACGTCCACGAGGTCCGGCTGGACTGCGACGGGGACACCCTCCTCGTCGTCGTCGACCAGGAGGGCGCGGCCTGCCACACCGGCGACCACACCTGCTTCGACGCCGACCGCCTGCTCTGACCGCTCGCCCGACCTGCACGAACGGCACTCTCGTGCGGTAGGTCCGCACAAGAGTGCCGTTCGTGCGGTTACGGGCCGGACATGACCCAGCGGATGCCCCGCGTGACGCCCTGGCCGGCGAGCCGGACGACCGTCGCCTCGGCGACGGGGAGGTAGGGCAGCCGCAGCGGGCCGCGCGCCCACCGCGGCAGCAACCCGACGGCCGCGGCCGCGAGCAGCGCGTACGGCGCCCTGGCGGGCAGCGCGAGCGGCGGCTCGAGCAGCAGGAACCGGGCCGCGGACCGCGCTTCGGGGGTGCCACGCAGCTCCGGGCGGTAGTCCCGGATGCGCGCGGCGAGAGCGGCCTCGCTCTCCGGCGGGTCGACGACGCCGAGCTCCCGCGCGACACGGGCGGTGTCGGCGACGTAGCCGTCCCGGCCCTCCTGGTCCAGCGGCTGCGCGCCGTAGCGCTGGTGCGCCCGCAGGAAGCTGTCGATCTCGGCGACGTGCACCCACTCCAGCAGGTGCGGGTCGCCCGCGGAGTAGGGCCTGCCGTCCGGCGCCACGCCCCGGACCCGTGAGTGCGCCGCCTTGATCCGGTCGATCGTGGCGCGGACCTCGGCGTCGGGGCCGAACGTCGTCGCCGCGAGGAAATAGCTGGTGCGCGCCAGCCGGCCCCACGGGTCGCCGCGATAGCCGGAGTGCCCCGCGACGCCGGCCATCGCCAGCGGGTGCAGCGACTGCAGCAGCAGTGCCCGCAGCCCGCCGACGAACATCGACGCGTCCCCGTGCACCCGCCGGACCGGGCGGTCCTCGGCGAACCAGCGCGGGCCGGGTGCCGAGTGGATCCGCTCCCGGCGGTGCGGCCCCTCGTCGCCGGCGACCTTCTGGAAGACGTCCGCGCCGAGCCGCGCCCGCAGGCCCGCGACCCGGTCCGCGAGGGCGCCGGACACGTCCCCGAGCCCCGGAACCTGCAGATCCACCACGAGATCCATCATGCGGCCCCGCGGCGCACCCGGCCACCCGATCGAGGGATCAGGGCCGACGCAGCCCGCCCCGGGGCCTCCGTCGGACGGTCCGATCATGCCCACCCGGCGCACCGGCGGGACCGGTGGATCTACGGCAGCGGGCCGGTGAGGTACCGCTGCACCGTCGGCCCGATCGTCGCGACGACGGCCGCGTGGTCGGCCGAGGCCAGCGGCTCGAGCGCCACCACGTAGCGGATCATGCCCAGCCCGATGACCTGCGAGGCCACCAGCGCCGCCCGTTCCTCGACCCGGTCCGGCGCCACCCGCCCGACGAGCGGGCCGATGACGAGCCGGAGGAGGAACTCCCGCATCATCCGTGTCGCCGCGGGGTGCCCGGCGACGCTGCGGATGAGCGTGACCAGCGTGCCGCCCGACGCCCCGTCCCACACCCGCAGGAACATCGCGACGATCCGCTCGCCCAGCCGTTCGGGATCGCCCGGCACGACCGTCGCGACGAGCGCCGCCGGGTCGACCGGCACGTCGAGCGACGCCGTGAACAGCTGGGCCTTGCCGCCGAACCAGTGGTTGACCATGGCCGCGTCCACGCCCGCCCGCTCGGCGATCCGCCGCACGGTGGCGCCGTCGTAGCCGCGCTCGGCGAACTCCACCCGGGCCGCCGCGAGCAGGGCGGCCCGGGTGTCCTCGCCCGAGGTACGGCGGCCGCGGCGGCGCGGTTCGCGGGTGTTCACGGGTCCATCTTCACCCGCCCCGTCGTCGTCCATCCCGGCCGGCACGGGAGAATGACCCCGTGACCGCAGCCACCACGCGTCCCACCGCACCTCCCGCCGCGCTGGGAGCGGTCAGCCCCACCCGCGAGGAATTCCGCGCGCTGGCCGAGAACCACCGGGTGATCCCGGTGACCCGCCGGCTGCTGGCGGACGACGAGTCGCCGGTCGGGGTGTACCGCAAGCTCGCCGCACCGGACGGCCGCGCCCGCCCGGGCACCTTTCTGTTCGAGTCCGCGGAGAACGGGCGGTCCTGGTCGCGCTGGTCCTTCGTCGGTGCCCGCTCCGCCGCCGCGCTGACCACGGTCGACGGACGGATCCGCTGGACCGGCGAGGTGCCCGAGCACCTGCCCACCGAGGGTGACGTGCTGGAGGCCGTCCGCGGCGTGGTCGAGGAGTTGCACAGCGAGCCGCTGCCGGGCATGCCCCCGCTGACCGGGGGCCTCGTCGGGTACATGGGCTACGACATCGTCCGGCGGATCGAGCGGATCGGCAGCGAGACGAACCCCCCCGTCGACGACCTGCGCATCCCCGAGCTGGTCATGCTCTTGGCGACGGACCTCGCCGCCGTCGACCACCACGAGGGCACGATCACGCTGATCGCCAACGCGATCAACTGGGACGACTCGGACGAGCGGGTCGACGAGGCCTACGAGGACGCGGTGGCCCGGCTGGACCGGATGACCGCGGAGCTCGCCGCGCCGGCCCGCTCGACCGTCGCGGTGTTCAGCGCCGTGTCCCCGGACTTCGAGCGCAAGCGCACCCAGGCCGAGCACTTCGCCGCCGTCGAGGTGGCGAAGGAGCAGATCCGCGCGGGGGAGTGCTTCCAGATCGTCGTCTCGCAGCGGTTCGAGATGGACTGCGGGGCCGACCCGCTCGACGTCTACCGGGTGCTGCGCACCACGAACCCGAGTCCGTACATGTACCTGCTGACCATCGAGGACCAGTCGGGCGGCAGCCCGTTCACGATCGTCGGCTCCAGCCCGGAGGCGCTGGTCACGGTGGCGGACCGGCAGGCCACCACGCACCCGATCGCCGGGACGCGCTGGCGCGGCGCGACCGACGAGGAGGACGAGCTCCTCGAGAAGGACCTCCGCCACGACGAGAAGGAGCGCTCGGAGCACGTCATGCTCGTCGACCTGGGTCGCAACGACCTGGGTCGGGTCTGCGAGCCGGGCACGGTGAAGGTGCGCAACTTCTTCTCCGTCGAGCGCTACAGCCACGTCATGCACCTGGTCTCGACGGTCACCGGGACCCTGCGGGAGGACAAGAACGCGGTCGACGCCGTGCTCTCCTGCTTCCCCGCCGGCACCCTGTCCGGCGCGCCGAAGGTCCGCGCCATGCAGGTGATCGACGAGCTGGAGCCCACCCGCCGGGGGCTGTACGGCGGGATCGTCGGCTATCTCGACTTCGCCGGCAACGCCGACACCGCCATCGCCATCCGAACCGCGCTGATCCGCGACGGGCGGGCATACGTGCAGGCCGGCGGCGGGATCGTCGCCGACTCGGACCCGCAGGCCGAGGACACCGAATGCCTCAACAAGGCCCGGGCCGTGCTGTCCGCGGTCGCGACCGCGGCCACACTGGGCCGACCGGGCGGGCATGCCTGACACCCCCGCCCCCGCCCGCCGCGGCCGGCTGTTCCTCCTGACGGCCGCGCTGCTGCTGCTCGGCGCGCTCGGCCTGTGGGGCACGACCCGGCTGGACTGGGCGTCCATCCAGGTCGAGGTGGCCGGGCACGGGGCGACCGGGGCGGTGCCGGTCGCGGCGACGGGTGCGCAGATCGCGCCGGCGCTGCTCGGGCTGGCCGCCCTCGCGGTCGCGGCCGTGGCCGCGGCGATCGCCGTGTCGGGGATCGTGCGACGCGTCCTCGGTGGGATCGTGGTGCTCGTCGGGGCGTACGGGGTCTACGCGGCCCTGGCGGGGTGGCTGCGGCCGCCGGGCCCGTCGGAACTGCCCGTGCTGGTGGGCAGTGCGGCGGCGGGGGCCACGACGGCGCCGGGTGCCACGGTGACGACCACCGCCGCGCCGCTGCTGGGCGTGCTGGGCGGGTTGCTGGTCGTCGCCGGGGGTGTGGTGCTGCTGGTCGCGGACCGGCGGCTGCCCCGGATGGGTGCGCGGTACGACGCCCCGGGCGCGCCCCGCCGCCCGGCCGACCCCGAGCGGGCGGCCTGGGACGAGCTCGACTCCGGTGTCGACCCGACCACGGAGGGTGCGTTCGCGCGGGAGCCCGGCCCGGACGGCGGCCCCCGGCCGGGCCCCCGGGAGGGCACGGAATAGCATGCTGGCAACGCCTTGGTAGGCCCGAACCCGGAAGGGGAGTGCGCCCCGTGGGCGAGCACGGTGAGGTGAGTGCGGGAGTCCGGTCCAGCGTCCTGGACTCCATCGTGGAGGGGGTCCGGGAGGACCTCGCGGCCCGGGAGGCCGCGGTGGACTTCGCGGAGATCAAGCGGCGGGCCGTGGCGGCGGCGCCGCCGAAGGACGTCATGGCCGCGCTGAACGAGCCCGGGGTCGGGGTGATCGCCGAGGTCAAGCGGCGCAGCCCGTCGAAGGGCGCGCTGGCGACGATCCCGGACCCGGCGGTCCTGGCCAAGTCGTACGCCGAGAACGGCGCACGCGTGATCAGCGTGCTCACCGAGCAGCGCCGGTTCGGGGGCAGCCTCGACGACCTGGCCGCCGTGCGCGCCGCCGTCGACGTCTGCGTGCTGCGCAAGGACTTCGTCGTCACGCCGTACCAGGTGCACGAGGCGCGGGCCTACGGTGCGGACCTGGTGCTGCTGATCGTGGCGGCGCTGGAGCAGCCGGTCCTCGTCTCGCTGCTCGACCGCGTGGAGTCCCTTGGCATGACCGCGCTGGTCGAGGTGCACACCGAGGAGGAGGCGGACCGCGCGCTCGAGGCCGGGGCGAAGGTCATCGGCGTCAACGCCCGGAACCTCAAGACCCTCGAGGTCGACCTGGGCATCTTCGGGCGGCTGGCTCCCGGCCTGCCCAACGACGTGCTGCGCGTGGCGGAGTCGGGCGTGCGCGGTCCGGGCGACCTGCTCACCTACGCGGGCTGGGGTGCCGACGCCGTGCTCGTCGGCGAGGGCCTCGTGACCAGCGGCGACCCGGGCGCGGCCGTGCGGGCCCTGGTGGCTGCGGGCTTCCACCCGTCGTGCAGCAGAATGGTGCGGTGAGTTCCTCCACCAGCGTCCGGGCGAGCAGCCAGGTCACGGCCAGTCAGGGCATCGAGACCCCGTCGGGCCACGAACCCGACGAGCGCGGCCACTTCGGCCGCTACGGCGGCCGATGGGTGCCGGAGGCGCTGGTCGCCGCGCTCGACGAGCTGGAGACGGCCTACGAGAAGGCCCGGCACGACCCCGAGTTCCTCGCCGAGCTGGACCGGCTGCACCGTGACTACACCGGCCGGCCCTCGCCGTTGACGGACGTGCCGAAGCTCTCGCGGCACGCCGGCGGCGCGCGGATCCTGCTCAAGCGCGAGGACCTGAACCACACCGGGTCGCACAAGATCAACAATGTGCTCGGCCAGGCGCTGCTCACGAAGCGGATGGGCAAGTCGCGGGTCATCGCCGAGACCGGCGCGGGCCAGCACGGCGTGGCCACCGCCACCGCGTGCGCGCTGCTCGACCTCGAGTGCGTGGTCTACATGGGCGAGGTCGACACCCACCGGCAGGCGCTCAACGTGGCCCGGATGCGGCTGCTCGGCGCCACCGTGATCCCGGTGAAGACCGGCTCGCGCACCCTGAAGGACGCGATCAACGAGGCGCTGCGGGACTGGGTCACCCACGTCGACAGCACCCACTACCTGCTCGGCACGGTCGCCGGCCCGCACCCGTTCCCGCAGATGGTGCGCGACTTCCACCGGGTGATCGGGCTCGAGGCGCGAGAGCAGGTGCGCGAGCGCACCGGCCGGCTGCCCACGGCCGTCGCCGCGTGCGTGGGCGGCGGGTCCAACGCGATCGGGATCTTCCACGCCTTCCTCGACGACCCGGGCGTCCGGCTGGTCGGTTTCGAGCCCGGTGGCGACGGCGTCGAGACCGGCCGGCACGGGGCCACCCTGTCCGAGGGGTCACCCGGCGCGCTGCACGGCGCCTTCTCGTACCTGTTGCAGGACGAGGACGGGCAGACCGCCGAGTCGTACTCGATCTCGGCGGGCCTGGACTACCCGGGCGTCGGGCCCGAGCACGCGCTGCTCAAGGACCTCGGGCGCGCCGAGTACCGGTCGGTCACGGACGCCGAGGCGATGGAGGCGTTCGCGTTGCTCTGCCGGACCGAGGGCATCATCCCGGCCATCGAGTCGGCACACGCCGTCGCCGGCGCGCTGCGGCTGGGCACGGAGCTGGGTCCCGACGCGGTGATCCTGGTGAACCTCTCCGGGCGCGGGGACAAGGACGTCGACACCGCCGCGAAGTGGTTCGGCATGATCGGGCGGGACGAGAGCGCCGAGGCGGCCGACGGCACCGCCATCGCCGAGGGGGAGCTTGCGACCCCGACCGTCGGTGCCGAGGGCGCCGCGCAGCAGCGGTCCGGGTCGTTCGCCGACCCGGGCAGCGAGACCGAGGGGATCCAGGCGTGAGCGAGCTCGCGAGCGAGACATCCGCACCGGGTGTCGCCGATGTCTTCGCCCGGTGCCGGGCCGAGGGGCGTGGCGCGCTGGTCGGCTACCTGCCCGCGGGCTACCCGACCGTCGACGGCGGCGTGGAGTTGCTCACCGCGATGAGCCAGGGCGGCTGCGACCTGCTCGAGGTCGGCGTGCCGTACTCGGACCCGGTGATGGACGGGCCGACGATCCAGGCGGCCGCGGACACCGCGCTGCGCAACGGGTTCCGGCTCCGGGACGTCTTCAGCACCGTCGAGCGGGTCACGGCTGCCGGCGGCCACTGCGTGGTGATGACGTACTTCAACCCCGTGCTGCGCTACGGCGTCGACCGCTTCGCCGCGGACCTCGCCGCCGCGGGCGGGCTCGGGGTGATCACGCCGGACCTGATCCCGGACGAGGCCGACGAGTGGTTCGCCGCTTCCGAGAAGCACGGGCTGTCCCGGATCTTCCTGGTGTCGCCGTCGTCGACGGACGAGCGGATCGCCTCGACCACCGCCGCCTCCAGCGGCTTCGTCTACGCGACCTCGATCATGGGCGTGACGGGCGCGCGGGACTCGGTGAACTCCGCCGCCGGCGAGATCGTCGCCCGGACCCGGCCGCACACGTCCCTGCCGATCGGCGTCGGGCTCGGGGTGCGCAACGGCGACCAGGCCGCCGAGATCGCGGGCTTCGCCGACGGCGTCATCGTCGGCTCCGCGTTCGTCAGTGCCGCCGAGCAGGGCGGGCCCGAGGCGGTGCGCACGCTCGCCCGGGAGCTCGCCGCCGGGGTCGCGCGGGCGGGCCTGCCCCAACCCGTCTGAACCCGGTGGCACCATGATCGCCGGCTCGGACCGTGCGCGGCCGGATGTGGCCCTGACGGGTCCAGACTGGTGATCACTGGTCGGCCGGGCGTCCGGGGCGCTGGCGCGGCTGTTCCGGCCGTGATCGTCGATCGGGACCGGCCGGGGCCGGGTGTGGCCGTGCCGGCTCCGGGCTGGTGATCTTGGTCGGCCGGGCGTCCGGGGCGCTGGTGTGGCTGTTTCCCGGCCGTGATCGCTGATCGGGACCGGACGCGGCCGGGTGTGGCCGTGACAGGTCCGCAATGGTGATCACCGGTCGAGCAGCGACCCGTCCCGCGGTCCGACGGCGGCCGGACGAGGAACGGTGACGGACGGGCGGAGGTCGGGGACCCGGTCGTCCGTGTCCCCGCGCTACGGTGACGGGCGTGAGCGCCCTCGCGAGCAGCACCGTGCTGGCCTACCTCCCCAGCCCGGACCGCGGAGTCTGGCACCTCGGACCGGTCCCGATCCGGGCGTACGCGCTCTGCATCATCGCCGGGATCGTCGTCGCGATCTGGTGGGGCGAGCGGCGCCTCGTGGCCCGCGGCGGCCCGGCGGGCACGGTGGTCGACGTCGCCGTGTGGGCGGTGCCGTTCGGCCTGCTCGGCGGCCGGCTCTACCACGTCGCCACCGACTGGCGGACCTACTTCGGGCCCGGCGGCGACCCGGTCAACGCGCTCAAGATCTGGGAGGGCGGTCTCGGGATCTGGGGAGCGATCGCGCTCGGCGCGGTCGGGGCCTGGATCGGCTGCCGGCGACGTGGGATCCCGCTGCCCTTCTTCGCCGACGCGGTGGCGCCCGGCATCGTCGTCGCGCAGGCGATCGGCCGGCTGGGCAACTACTTCAACCAGGAGCTCTACGGCGCCCCGACGACGCTGCCGTGGGGCCTCGAGATCTACGAGCGAGTCGACCCCGTCACCGGCGCGTCGGACCCGCTGGGCGGGGTGGCCGTCGACACCGCGAACCCGATCGCGATCGTGCAGCCCACGTTCCTGTACGAGCTGATCTGGAACCTGATCGTCGCCGCCGTGATCGTGTGGGCGGACCGGCGGTTCCGGCTCGGCCACGGCCGTGTCTTCGCGCTCTACGTCGCCGGGTACACGCTCGGGCGGTTCTTCATCGAGCTCATGCGCACGGACCCGGCGACCCGGGTGTTCGGCGACATCCGGATCAACGTCGTCGTCTCCGCCCTGGTGTTCCTGCTGGCCGTGCTCTACGTCGCGCTGGTCCGCAAGCCCCGTGAGGTGCTGCCGCCCGAGGTGGCGAACCCGGACGGCGAGCCCGAACGCGTCGAGCCCTCCGACGAGCGCGCGCGCGACCCGGAGGTGCCGGAGGGCTCCGGCCGGGCGGGCGACCGCTCACCATGACCTCCGTGACCGCGCGCTTCGAGGGCTTCGGCGACGGCGCCGTCGAGTTCTACGACGGCCTGCTCGCCGACAACAGCAAGGCGTACTGGACCGATCAGCGCGAGATCTACGAGACCCACGTCCGCGCCCCGATGACGGCGCTGCTCGACGAGCTGGAGGCGGAGTTCGGGGCCGGCAAGGTCTTCCGCCCGTACCGCGACGTCCGGTTCGCCCGGGACAAGTCGCCCTACAAGACCCACTGCGGCGGGTTCGCCCCACCCTTCTACGTCCAGGTGGGCCCCGACGGTCTGCTGGCGGCGGCCGGGTACTACGGGATGGCGCCCGACCAGGTCGCCCGCTACCGGGCCGCGGTCGACGACGAGCGGCGGGGTGAGGCTCTGCGCGGGATCCTGCAGGCCGCGGAGAAGGCCGGGCTGACCGTCGGCGGGGAGCAGTTGCGCACGAGGCCGAAGGGCACGAATCCCGACCATCCGCGGCTCGACCTGCTGCGGCACAAGGGGATCATGGTGTCGCGCCGGTGGCCGCCGGACGACGCGCTGCACGAGCGCACGTGCCTCGACCGCGTCCGCCGCACCTGGCGCACCGCCCGGCCACTGGCCGAGTGGCTCGCCGACCACGTGGGCCCGAGCGAGCAGCCCCGGCGCTGAGCTCGAGGACGCACCAGGGCCCGACGACGCGCTCCGGGCCCGTCTGAGCGCAGTATGGTTCCATAACGCGCTTCGCGGTCCGATCTGAGCGCAGTATGGTTCCATAACGCGCTCGAGGGGTCGACTTGAGCGCACTATGGTTCCACGGTGCGCTCCGCCGACCCGGCCGAGCGCGCTACGGCTCCTGACGCGGCCGCCCCGGCGCTACCGCCGCGCCTGCCGCACGAGCAGCTCGTGCAGGGCGATGCCCAGCGACACGCCCACGCAGTCCACGACCGCGTCGAGCACGTCGGGGCTGCGCCCGATCGGCAGGAGGCCCTGCAGGACCTCGGACAGCCCGGCGTACCCGGCGAGCGCGAGGACCAGTGGGAGCGGCGGCACGCCCGCCCACCGCCCGGTGAGGCCCAGCAGAGCGAACACACCCAGATGGACGAGTTTGTCGACCCCTGGTGGGGCACTCGGTACACCGGACGCCGGTAGGAACAGCACGACCAGGCTGACCAGCACCGCAAGGCCGAAACCCAGCCGTCCCACTGTTCGACTTCCTCCAACCTGATCGTTACAGAGAGCGCGCTAGGCTGAACGTCGTGACCCGTCGCACCAAGATCGTCTGCACCATCGGTCCGGCCACCGCCACGCCCGACCGTATCCGGGAGCTGGTCGCGGCCGGCATGGACGTGGCCCGGCTCAACTTCAGCCACGGCACGCGCGAGGACCACAAGCGCGTGTACCAGATGGTGCGGGAGGCGGCCGACGCCGAGGGCCGCGCCGTGGGCATCCTGGCGGACCTGCAGGGGCCGAAGATCCGGCTCGGCACGTTCGCCGACGGGCCGACGGAGTGGCAGACCGGCGAGGAGGTCCGGATCACGGTCGAGGACTGTGCCGGCACCCACGACCGGGTCTCCACGACCTACCAGGGCCTGGCCCGGGACGCCCGGGCGGGGGACCGGCTGCTGGTCGACGACGGCAAGGTCGGCCTGCGGGTGGTCGACGTCGAGGGCGACGACGTGGTCTGCCGGGTCACCGAGGGCGGCCCGGTCAGCAACAACAAGGGCATCTCGCTGCCCGGGATGAACGTCTCGGTGCCGGCGTTGTCGGAGAAGGACCTCGCGGACCTGGAGTTCGCGCTCACGCTGTCGGTCGACGTGATCGCGCTGAGCTTCGTGCGCAGCCCGGCGGACATCGACGGGGTGCACCGGGTGATGGAGAAGGTCGGGGTGAAGCTCCCGGTCGTGGCGAAGCTGGAGAAGCCGGAGGCCGTCGACAACCTCGAGGCCATCGTGCTGGCCTTCGACGGGGTGATGGTCGCCCGCGGCGACCTGGGCGTGGAGCTGCCGCTGGAGAACGTGCCGCTGGTGCAGAAGCGGGCGATCCAGATCGCCCGGGAGAACGCCAAGCCGGTCATCGTGGCCACCCAGATGCTGGACTCGATGATCACCAACTCGCGGCCGACCCGCGCCGAGGCGAGCGACGTGGCCAACGCGGTGCTCGACGGGGCGGACGCGCTGATGCTCTCCGGCGAGACCGGCGTGGGCCGCTACCCGATCAAGACGGTCCGCACGATGTCCACGATCATCGAGGCCGTCGAGGCGGGCCCGGCCACCGTGCCCCCGCTCAACCACGTGCCGCGGACCAAGCGGGGCGTGCTGTCCTACGCCGCGCGGGACATCGGCGAGCGCCTCTCGGCCCGCGCACTGGTCGCCTTCTCCCAGTCCGGGGACACCGTGCGCCGCCTGGCCCGGCTGCACACCCGGCTGCCGCTGCTGGCCTTCACCCCGGCCCCCGAGGTGCGCAGCCAGCTGGCGATGACGTGGGGTGTGGAGACGTTCCTGGTCGAGGCCGTCGACTCCACGGACGCCATGGTCCGCCAGGTCGACCACGCCATGCTCTCGATCGGCCGGTTCCAGCCGGGCGACCTCGTCGTGATCGTCGCGGGCTCGCCCCCCTCCACGGTGGGTTCGACCAACCTCATCCGGGTCCACCGGCTGGGCGAGGAGGACCACGCCTGATCCTGTCGGGGGTCCGCGGGTTTGACAGGATCCGGACGTGACCGAACTGCCCGACCCCGGGATCCTGCTCGACGTCGACGGCGTGCCCCGCGGGCAGCGCGTGCTCGACGAGCTCATGCGACTGCTCGAGCTGGAGCAGCTCGAGGTGGACACGTTCCGCGGCACCAGCCCCACCACCTCGCCCGTGCGCGTGTTCGGCGGGCAGGTCGCGGCACAGGCGCTGGTCGCCGCGGGGCGCACGGTCGAGCCGGATCGCGGCGTGCACTCGTTGCACGCCTACTTCATCCGGGGCGGCGACCCCGGCCGGCCGATCGTGTTCCGCACCGAGCGGGTCCGCGACGGCCGCTCGTTCAGCACCCGCCGGGTGCTCGCGATCCAGGGCGGCGAGGCCATCTTCGCGCTGTCGGCGTCGTTCCAGCTCGCGCAGGAGGGGCTGGAGCACTCCGTGCCGATGAGCGACGGGGTGCCGACCCCGGACGAGCTGCCCAGCATCGGCGACCGGGTGCTGGCCGGGGCCGGGGCCGGGTGGATCGAACAGGTGCCCCGCTCGCTGGACATCAGGTTCGTCGACGAGCCGGTGTGGACCGAGGACCGGGTCGCCACCGACGACCCGATGCGCGCCTGGATGAAGGCCGACGGGCGGCTGCCCGACGACCCGCTGCGGCACGTCTGCCTGCTCACCTACATCTCCGACCTCACCATGCTCGGCTCGGTGGTGGGCCGCCACGACCTGACGAGCACGTCCGTGCAGATGGCGAGCCTCGACCACGCCATGTGGTTCCACCAGCCCTTCCGCGCGGACGAGTGGCTGCTCTACGAGTGCTGGAGCCCGGCGGCGTCGGGCGGGCGCGGGCTGGCCCAGGGCCGCTTCTTCGCCCGCGACGGGCGGCTGGTGGCCAGCACGATGCAGGAGGGCCTGGTGCGGCTCCCGCCCCGCTGACGCCGGTCGGCACCACCGAGCTCGCGCCGTCGAGCCGGAAGGGGAGCGCGGTGCGGCCGTCGCCGGGTGTCGGGCCGGAGAGGCAGGATGGGGTCATGAGCGACACGGCGGACGCGACCGGCGGCCGGGAGCGCAGGGATCGGGCCTGGGGGTTCAACACCCGGGCGGTGCACGCCGGGGCGGTGCCGGACTCCGCGGTGGGTGCCCGGGCCGTCCCGATCTACCAGTCGACGAGCTTCGTCTTCGAGGACACCCAGGACGCGGCGAGCCTGTTCGCGCTGCAGAAGTACGGCCTGACCTACAGCCGGATCGGCAACCCGACGGTCTCGGTGCTGGAGGAGCGGCTCGCGAGCCTCGACGGGGGCATCGGCGCGGTGGCCACCGCCAGCGGGCAGGCCGCGGAG
Organism: Pseudonocardia oceanicola; assembly: GCF_047200735.1. Lineage (NCBI taxonomy): Bacteria > Bacillati > Actinomycetota > Actinomycetes > Pseudonocardiales > Pseudonocardiaceae > Pseudonocardia > Pseudonocardia oceanicola. The sequence goes on along the minus strand of NZ_JBJZON010000006.1, from coordinate 16,644 downwards.
TTCCTCACCTTCGCCTGTCTGGCCGGGGCGGGGGACCACGGCGTCGCCGCGTCCGGGTTGTACGGCGGGACGATCACCCAGCTCGACGTCACCCTGCGCCGCTTCGGCGTCGACACCACCTTCGTCACCGGGCGGAGCGGAGGGGGAGCCCGCATCGGCACCGGGCGGAGCGGAGGGGGAGCCCGCATCGGCACCGGGGGAGACCCGGCCGACTACGCCGCGGCGATCACGGAGAGGACGAAGTTCCTGTTCACCGAGGTCGTCTCCAACCCCGGCGGCGAGGTGGCGGACCTGGCCGGGCTCGCCGACGTCGCGCACGCGGCCGGCGTCCCCCTGGTCGTCGACGCCACTCTGGCCACCCCGTACCTCTGCCGGCCGATCGAGCACGGCGCCGACATCGTGATCCACTCCGCCACCAAGTTCCTGGGCGGTCACGGCACCACGCTCGGCGGCGTCGTCGTCGAGTCCGGGCGGTTCGACTGGGGCAACGGCCGGTTCCCGTCGATGACCGAGCCCGTCCCCAGTTACGGCGGGCTCACGTGGTGGGGGAACTTCCAGGAGCTCGGCTTCCTCACCAAGCTCCGCGCCGAGCAGCTGCGCGACATCGGGCCGGCCCTGGCCCCGCACTCGGCGTTCCTGCTGCTCCAGGGCGTGGAGACGCTGCCCTTCCGGATGCAGGCTCACGTGACCAACGCCCGCCGGGTCGCGGAATGGCTGCACGCCGACCCGCGTGTGGAGTACGTGCGGTACGCGGGCCTGCCCGACCACCCGCACCACGAGCGGGCGCGGCGGTACCTGCCCGAGGGCCCGGGCGCGGTCTTCAGCTTCGGTGTGAAGGGCGGCCGCGCGGCCGGGGCGCGATTCATCGAGTCGGTCCGGCTGTGCAGCCACCTGGCCAACGTCGGAGACGCCCGCACCCTCGTCCTGCACCCGGGCTCCACCACCCACCAGCAGCTGACCGCCGAGCAGCTCGACGCGGCCGGAGTGCCCGAGGACCTGATCCGGATCAGCGTCGGGCTCGAGGACGCCGACGACATCATCTGGGACCTCGACCAGGCGTTGGCCGGGGCCGCGAAGGAGAGCGCATGAGCTGGCAGAACCCGTCGGCGCTGGAGCGGCAGCGGATCCTGCGCGACACGCGCACGATCGCGATCGTGGGGGCCTCGCCGAACCCGGCGCGGGCATCGAACTTCGTGGCGACCTACCTGCTGTCCAGCACGGACTACGAGGTCTGGTTCGTGAACCCGAACGCCACCGAGGTCCTCGGCCGCCGGGTGTACCCGTCGCTGGCGGACTGCCCGGGCGTGCCCGACCTCGTCGACACCTTCCGCCGCCCGCAGGACCTGCCCGCCGTGCTCGACGAGGTGCTCGCGCTCGGGTCGGACGCGCAGGGCGTGCGGACGTGGTGGCTGCAGTTCGGGCTGTGGGACGAGGACCTGGCGGCGAAGGCCGAGGCCGCGGGCCCGACCGTCGTGATGGACCGGTGTCTGAAGGTGGAGCACGCCCGGTTCGCCGGCGGGCTGCATCTCGCCGGCTTCGACACCGGGGTCATCAGCTCCCGCCGCCGGGACTGACGGCACGGCCGGACGGGCGCCCCGGACCGTGCGGCCCGGGGCGCCCGCACGGTCAGCTCAGCACCTGGTTCTGGGTCAGGAAGGCCTTGGCGACCTCGGCCGGGTCGCCGCCGTTGAGCTGGACCTCCTGGTTGAGGGCCTGCATGACCTTCGTGGTGAGCAGGCTCGACACGCAGTCGAGGGTCTGGGAGAACTCCGGGCCCTGCGCGTCGGCCACCGACTGCTTCACCACCGGCGCCACGTACTGGTAGCCGAAGATGTGCTTCGGGTCGTCGAGCGTGGTGTAGTTGCCGGTGGCCAGCTGCCCGTCGGTGGAGAAGGCGTCGGCCGCGTTGGCCTGGCCCTGGTCGAGGACCTGGTAGACCAGGCCGGGGTCGACACCGATGAACGTGATCCCGGTCAGCCCGTAGTCGTTCTTCATGCCGACGAGGCCGTTCTGCCGGGTCTCGAAGGGCGGCTGCGCCGCGAGCGTGATGCCGCTGCCCGCGTCGCCGACCTTGGCCAGGTCCGCGACCGAGGTCAGCCCGTTCTGCTGGGCGAAGTCCGACTTCACGATGATGACGTCGGTGTCCTCGAACGGGGTCTGCTTGAAGATCGTGGCCTGGCGCTCCTGGGCCTCGAACTGCTTGACCGTGTTGTAGGTGTCCTCGGGGGAGGAGCCGACCGGCTTGCCTGCGATGCTGCTCTCGATCTCACCGAGGTACTCGGCGTAGGCGTCGATCTGGCCCGCCTGGAAGGCCCGGTCGATGACCTCCGAACCGCCGATGTTCGACTGGTAGGACACGTCGTAGCCGCGGGACTTCAGTGCCTGGGTGTAGAGCTCGCCGAGGACGAACTGTTCGGAGAAGTTCTTGCTGCCGAACCGGACCGGTGGTTTGCCCTCGCCGGGGGTCCCCGAGGGACAGCTGACGTTCTGCGCCGTCACCGGCGTGATGACGTCCTCGGCCGCGGGCTGCGCGCCGGCGCTCGGCGCGGCCGACCCGGGGGACCCGGACGAGCTGCCGCCACCGCAGGCTGCGACGACGAGGGCCAGTGCCGCGACCCCCGCGGCGAGCGCGGCCGCCCTCCCGCGCCGGCCGATGATGCTCTCGGACATGAGGATCCTTCCTGTGATGGGAACTCAGGCCGCCGTGCCGGGGGAGATCTTCATCCCGGCCGGGGTGACGGCGCGTTGCACGAGCAGCAGCAGGCCGTCGACCGCGAAGGCCAGGACGACCGCCAGCACGGTGTAGGCCAGCAACTGCGAGACCGGCAGCGTCGGGTTGGTGATGACCGATCCGAGCGTGTGCGGGTAGCCCGCGGTGCCGGCGAGGTAGGCCGTCGCGATCACGAAGACCGTGCCGGTCCGGATGCCCGCCATGATCAGCGGGATCGCGTGCGGCAGCTCGACCTGCGTGAGGACCTGCCAGCCCGTCATGCCCATACCGCGCGCGGCCTCGACCGTGCCGGCCTCGACCTCCGCGACCCCGACGTAGGTGTTGGTGAGGATCAGGGGCAGCGCGAGGATCACCAGCGCGACCATGATGTTGACGAAGCCCACGCCGTAGAGCCCGATCCCGATGGCGATGATGGCCAGGGTGGGCAGGGCGCGGAGCACGTTGGCCCCGTTCACGGCGAGCAGCGCGAACCGGCGGGTGTGGCCGATGGCCGCACCTAGCGGCACGGCGACGGCGATCGCGATGGCCACCGACACCAGGGACAGCACGAGCTGGCCCGCGACATCGCCCAGCACGCGGGCGGGGTCGTCGGCGAGGAACCGCCAGGCGTCGACGAGGATCACCTAGGCACCTCCCCGCCGGGCCCGCGCCCACGGCGTGACGAGCGTCGTGAGGCCGACGATGAGCGCGTCCGCCACGAGGGCGAGCAGGATCGCCAGCACACCCGCCGAGATCAGGCCCGAGATGAACGTGTTGCCGATGTAGAAGAGGATCGACTGGCCGAGCCCGTAGGGCGCGATGTACGCCGCGAGCGTGGCCAGCGAGATCGTGGTGACCGTGACGACGCGCAGACCGGCCATCACCGCCGGCAGGGCCAGCGGGAAGGTGATCCGCACCAGGATCTGCCCGGGGGTGAGGCCCATGCCGAGCGCCGCGGCCCGCACCTCCGGCGGCACCGAGCGCAGGCCCGTGAGCGTGTTCCGGAACAACAGCAGCAACGTGTAGCCGACCAGGGCGATCTCGATGGTGAGCAGGCCGATCCCGGTCACCGGGATCATCAGCAGGAAGAACCCGAGCACCGGGATGGTGTAGAGGATCGTCGAGAACACCACGGCGGGCGTCTCGAGGCGCGGCAGGCGGTAGGCCAGGAGCGCCGCGGGCAGCGCGATGACCAGCCCGATCACGATCGCGATGGCGCTGACGTAGACGTGCTGCACCAGCTCGGTCGCGAACCGGTCCCAGTGGTCGGCGAACCAGTCCCAGCAGAAGGTCTCGTTGGCCCGGCAGCCCGAGTCGTTGCCGAAGTCCGGGATGACCGGTCCCCGCGGCGCAACGGTGTTCACGAGCCCGCCGCCTCACGGATCTCCGCCAGGGTGACGGCGCCGGCCTGCCGACCCTCCTTCGTCACCCCCAGGACCTCCGCGTGGGCGGACAGCAGCACCGACAACCCGACGCGCAGGGAGGTGTCCGCCGACACCGACGGCGCGCCGGGCGGCGCCTCGCGTCCGGGATCGGCCAGCTCGCCCACGCTGCGCAGGGAGAGCCGCTTGAGCCCGCGGTCGGCGCCGACGAAGTCCGCGACGAAGTCGTCGACCGGGTCGCCGAGCAGCTCGTCCGCGCTGCCGTACTGGGCGAGCCGCCCGCCGGGCCGCAGCACGGCGATCTTGTCGCCCATCTTGATGGCCTCGTCGACGTCGTGGGTGACGAAGATGACCGTCTTGCGGATCTCGTTCTCCAGTGACAGGAACTCGTCCTGGATCTCGGCGCGGGTGATCGGGTCCAGGGCGCCGAACGGCTCGTCCATGAGCATCACCGGCGGGTCCGCGGCCAGGGCGCGGGCCAGGCCGATGCGCTGCTGCTGGCCGCCGGAGAGCTGGGCGGGGTAGCGCTTCGCGTAGCCGCGGTCGAGGCGGACCAGGTCGAGCAGCCGGTCGGTCCGCTCCGCTATCCGCTCCCTGTCCCAGCCGAGCAGCCGGGGGATCGTGCCGATGTTGGCGCCGATCGTCATGTGCGGGAACAGCCCGACCTGCTGGATGACGTAGCCGATGCCGCGGCGCAGGGCGGTCACGTCGTAGCTCAGCACGCTGTGCCCACCGATCAGGATGTCCCCGGAGGTCGGCTCGATCAGCCGGTTGACCAGTTTCATCGCCGTCGTCTTGCCGCCCCCGGAGGGCCCGACCAGGCAGCAGGTCTCCCCCGGGGGCACGGTCAGTGACAGGTCGTCGATCGCGGGGGAGTCCTGCCCCGGGTACCGCCTGGTGACGTGGCGGAACTCGATCGCGAGCGCCTCGCCCGCGCCGGCGGGTTCCTCCTGCGTGGCCGGACGGGTCATCCGTCGAACCTCCCGTGCCCCGGATGGGTCATCCGTCGAGCCCTCCCGTGGCTGTCGCGGTGGCGACGCGTCCGGGGTGGGCGGAGGTGGCCGCGCTGACGGCGCCCACCGGTACACGCGTCGTGATGCGCAACGCACCCTAGCCACGACCGGGTGTATCGGTGCGTCGTGAAATGCGATCGTGACCCTGGGCCCGAAACTGTCCGGAAGGCCGGGAATGCGAAGAATCCGTGCCGTGGGCGAGTCGTGCCGGTTCAGTGCCGACCCGGCGCCGCTCCCGCTCCGGTGCCGCTCCGGTGCCGATTCAGTGCCGATTCAGTGCCGATTCAGTGCCGATTCAGTGGAAGAGCAGGCGGTCGAGGATCAGGGTGACGGCCCGCAGCACCCAGAAGGCCGGGGCGGCGAGGAGGAAGAGCTTCCACAGCTCCGGCCAGCCCCGCTGCCGGGCGGCGTACCAGGTCGGCCAGGCGGCGAGGACCACGGCGATGAGGATCCAGCCGACCTGGATCAGCAGGCCCGTGCTCCCGCCGTTCTCGCCGAACACGACCTGCAACGCGAAGGCGATCACGCCCCAGCCGAGCGCGCCGGACAGGGCCCGGTGGTAGGGGACGCCGGCCGTCGGCGCCGGCTCGCTCGTCCGCTTCGCGCTGCTGTCCTGCTCCGCCACGGGGTAGACCCTATCCGGGCTGGTCAGCGCGGGGGGGGCGGAGGTCGGCGGCGGTGGGCTGCCGTAGGTCAGCCGGCGCAGCAGCACCTCGGCGGGCCCGCGCCGGCCCGCGCGGTCCAGCAGCGTCGCGACCAGCACGGACGCCCCCCAGGTCGCGAGCGCGAGCAGCGCGGCCCCGGGCACGCCGATCCGGGCGCCGAGGCCCAGCGTCCACGCCGGCAGCAGCGCGCAGAACACCACGGACTGGGCGAGGTAGAAGGTCAGGGACCGGCGGCCCGTCGCCACCAGCGCCCGGCCGACGGGGCCGGCGGCGCGGGTGGCGAGCAGGCCGAACAGCGCGGCGTACCCGATCCCGCCGGCGAGCCCGCCCACCGCGTGCAGCAGCCCGAGCAGGGCCGACAGCCCCGCCGACGGGTGCCACCACCCCGCCGCGGCCACCGCGAGCGGGAGTCCGGCGACGACCGCCACGGCGAGCCCGCCCACCGCCGCCCGGGTGAGGGTCCGGCGGTGCCGGTCCGGCTCGTCGAGCAGCCCGTGCCGCGCGGCCAGGGCACCGACGGCCAGCATCCCGGCGGTGAACAGGGCGGAGGAGAGCGTGCCGGCGAGCCACTCGCCGATGTGCACGACCAGCGCGGTGCCGACCTGCCCAGCGGCGACCGAGGGCAGGGTGAGTGCGCCCGTCCGCAGCCCGGTGCCCGCGCCGAGCAGGACCGTCACCGCCACGCCGACGGCCGCGATCGTGCGCAGCGTGACCCCGGTCCCGCGGACCAGGACCCCGGCCAGCAGGACCAGGAGCAGTCCGTAGGCGCCCACGATGTCGCCGGGGAACAGCAGGATCCCGTGCACGGCGCCGATCGCGACCATCCACGCTCCACGCCGGCGCAGCAGCCGGACGGCCGCGCCCGGATCGTCGCGCCGGCGGGCGAGCTGGACCGCGCCGTAGCCGACGAGCAGCGCGAACAGCGGGTAGGCACGCCCGTCGACCAGCACCATCTGCAGGAGGACGACCGTCCCGCCCACGCCCCCCGGGTCGTCCGGATATCCACGGACACCGGGAGCGGCCAGCAGGAACAGGTGCACGTTGGCCAGCGCGATCAGCAGCAGCATCGCGCCCCGGGCGAGGTCGGGGGCGACCGCCCGGGCAGAGAGCGGCAGGGGAGCGGTCACGCCCGGATCATCCCGCGACGCCCGGTCCGGGTCCTCCCGGGGAGCGCATCCGGCGACGGGTCGGACGTCACACCGGAACGCCCACGACCGGGGTGATCCCCGTCGCGGCAGACCGGCCCACGGAGGGCTAGCCTCACGGCGTGTCCACTCCTGTCACCGTCACTGTCACCGGAGCCGCTGGCCAGATCGGTTACGCGCTGCTCTTCCGGATCGCCTCCGGGCAGCTCCTGGGGTCCGACACCCCGGTGAAGCTGAACCTGCTGGAGATCCCGCAGGCCGTCAAGGCCGCCGAGGGCACCGCGATGGAGCTGAGCGACGGCGCCTTCCCGCTGCTGGCCGGCGTCGACATCTTCGACGACGCCACCAAGGCCTTCGACGGGGCGAACGTCGCCCTGCTCGTCGGCGCCCGGCCCCGCACGAAGGGCATGGAGCGCGGCGACCTGCTCGAGGCCAACGGCGGCATCTTCGCCCCGCAGGGCAAGGCGATCAACGCCGGCGCCGCGGACGACATCAAGGTCCTGGTCGTCGGGAACCCGGCGAACACCAACGCCCTGATTGCGCAGAGCGCCGCACCGGACGTCCCGGCCGAGCGGTTCACCGCGATGACCCGCCTCGACCACAACCGCGCGCTCGCGCAGCTGTCGCAGAAGCTGGGCGTGCCGGTGTCCGAGATCACGAGGATGACGATCTGGGGCAACCACTCCGCCACCCAGTACCCGGACCTCTACCACGCCGAGGTCGGCGGCAAGATCGCCGCCGAGCAGGTCGAGGAGTCCTGGCTGCGGGACGAGTTCATCCCCACCGTCGCCAAGCGCGGCGCGGCGATCATCGAGGCCCGCGGCGCGTCGTCCGCGGCGTCGGCCGCCTCCGCGGCGATCGACCACGTGTACACCTGGGTCAACGGCACCCCCGAGGGCGACTGGACCTCGATGGCGGTCCCGTCCGACGGGTCCTACGGCGTGGCCGAGGGCGTCATCTCGTCCTTCCCGGTCACCACGACGGACGGCAGGTACGAGATCGTCCAGGGCCTGGAGATCGACGACTTCTCCCGCGAGAAGATCGACGCCTCGGTCGCCGAGCTGGTCGAGGAGCGCGAGGCCGTCAAGGGTCTCGGCCTCCTCTGACGTCGCTCCCCCGTACTGCACGAACGGCACTCTTGTGCGGACCTACCTCACGAGAGTGCCGTTCGTGCATTCGGGCCCAGGTCGCCGCCATCGCACGAACGGCACTGTTGTGCGGACCTACCGCACAAGAGTGCCGTTCGTGCAGTCGGGGCCGGGCTGCTACTCGGCGAGGACCGCGATCGCGAAGGACTCGCCGGGCAGCGTGATGTCCGACTGCTCACTGGCCGTGGGCTCACTCGCCAGCAGGATCCGGGTGATCGTGGCCCCCAGGTCGATCCGGACCTCCTCGGTGCCGAGGTTCACCAGCACCCGCAGCCGACCGCGGTGGATGACCAGTGTGCGGGCCTCGGGGTGGACGTCGACCGTGACCTCGTCGAGCCAGGGGTCGGAGAGCTCCGGCCAGGCCTTGCGGACGGCGACGAGCTCCTTGTGCATCGCGAGCAACGTCGCGTGCGGCTCCTGCTCGTGCTCGGTCCAGTCGAGCTTCGAGTCGAGGAAGGTGCTCTCGGCGTTGGGGTCGGGGACCTCGACGTCGCCCCAGCCGTGCTCGGCGAACTCGGCGGTGCGGCCCGTGCGGACGGCCTCGCGCAGCCCCTCGTCCGGGAAGTAGGAGAAGAACTGCCAGGGCGTGCGGGCGCCCCACTCCTCGCCCATGAACAGCATCGGGGTGAACGGCGAGGTGAACAGGATCGCCGCACCGCAGGCCAGGATGCCGGGGGAGAGCACCTGGGTGAGCCGGTCGCCGGCGGCCCGGTTGCCGATCTGGTCGTGGTTCTGCAGGTAGGTCACGAACCGGTGACCCGGGATCCGTGCGGTGTCCACGGGCGCGCCGTGGGTCCGCTTGCGGAAGCTCGACCAGGTGCCCTCGTGCAGGAAGCCGCGGGTCAGCACGTGCGCCAGCCCCGCGAGGTCGGCCTCGGCGAAGTCGGAGTAGTAGCCCTGGCCCTCGCCGGTGAGCACGCTGTGCAGGCTGTGGTGGATGTCGTCCGTCCACTGGGCGGTCATGCCGAGTCCACCGCCTTCCCGCGCCGTGATCATCCGCGGGTCGTTGAGGTCCGACTCCGCGATGAGCGACAGCGGCCGCCCGACATGGGCCTCCAGCGCCGCCACCTCCACCGCCAGCTGCTCGAGGACGTGCTGGGCACGGGTGTCCCGCAGCGCGTGCACGGCGTCGATGCGCAACCCGTCGACGTGGAAGTCGCGCAGCCACATCAGCGCGTTGTCGATGGCGAACCGGCGCACCTCGTCCGACCACGGGCCGTCGAGGTTGAGCGACGGGCCCCAGATGTTGCTGCCCGCGAAGTACGGCCCGAACCTGTCGAGGTAGGCCCCCGACGGGCCGAGGTGGTTGTAGACGACGTCGAGGATCACGCCGAGCCCGCGGGCGTGCGCGGCGTCGACGAACCGCTTGAAGCCGTCCGGGCCGCCGTAGTTCTCGGTGACGGCGTACCAGCCGACGCCGTCGTACCCCCAGTTGCGGGGACCGTCGACGGCGTTGACGGGCAGCACCTCGACCATGTCGATCCCGAGCCCCACCAGATGGTCCAGCTTGTCGATGGCGGAGTCGAAGGTGCCCTCGTCCGTGAACGTGCCGATGTGGCACTCGTAGAGCACGCTGCCGGCCAGCGTACGCCCGGTCCACCCCTGGTCGGTCCACCAGAAGGCGTTCTGGTCGTAGCGCCGGGACGCCGAGTGGACGCCGTTGGGCTGCCACGACGAGCGCGGGTCCGGCAGCGGGGTGGGGTCGTCGTCGATCAGGAAGGCATAGGCCGAGCCCGGCCCGTTGTCCTCGACGTCGGCGCGCCACCAGCCGCCCGGTTCCCGCCGCATCGCGTAGGTCTCGCCGTCCACCAGGACCCGGACCCTGTCCTTCTCCGGCGCCCACACCGCGTACTCAGCCACGGGGGGAATCCTGCCCAACGGACGGCGGCCGTGCCCGCGCGGGCCACGTGACACCCGGCGCAGTCGTCGGCGAGGGGTTCCCGCCGCCACCGCGCGGCCGGAACCTGGGCGGGACCGCCGGCCGGTCGGGGGGCACGGAGTCGGTCGGGGATCCCGGCAACGGGGTTCCGGTGGGACGGGGGACGAACCCGGACCTCTGCGCGTTGCGGTATCGACCGTAGGAACGCACGTGGATGCCGGAATCGGCCGTTCAGCCGCTTTTCTCCGGAAGATATCCCGAGGCCGAGAAGTACCTGTGCCGAACGACTCCCGGGACGGACGCCACCCGGCCGATGTCGTGCGCCTCCAGGGTCGGCTGCATACTGCCGCCGATCCGGGGTAGGCACGACGGGTGCCCGGATACCGGCACCACGCCCTGATCCACGACACGTCCGACGACCTGCTCCGCGCGGCCGTGCCGTTCCTGCGGGCCGGACTCGCCGGCGGCGACACCGCGGTGCTCGTGTGTCGTCCCGAGCGCAACGCCCAGATCGGGGAGGCGCTCGGGCCGGACGCGGGGGTCGCGGTCCTCCCGCAGGGCGACATCTACCTCCGGCACGCGTACGCCGTGGCCACCTACCGCGCGATGATGCGCCGGCATCTCGACACCGGGACGGGCCGGGTGCGGCTCGTCGGCGAGGTGGACTTCGGGGCCGGCCCGGACACCTGGGACGAGTGGATCCGGTTCGAGTCCGTGGTGAACGCGGTGCTCGCGCCCTACCCGCTGTCGAGCGTGTGCGTCTACGACACCGCCGTGCTCCCGGAGGCGGTGGTCGCGTCCGCCGAGCAGACCCATCCGATGCTGCTCACCCCGACCGGCCCGCGGCGCAATCCGCGCTACGTCCCACCGGAGGCCTTCCTCCGCGCCGAGCCGGAGCGCGACCCGCTGGAAGCCGGTGCGCCGACGGTCGAGTTCGGCGTCCTCGGCACCCTCGGGGAGATCACCGGGCTGCGCCGCCGGATGCGCGCGACACCGGCTCTGACCGGGCTCCCCACCGGCCGGACGGACCTCGTGGCGGCCGTGGCGGAGGTGGCCGCCAACGGTCTCGTCCACGGGCGCAGACCCGTCCGCGTGCGCATGTGGGTCGCGTCGACCCGGATCCTCTGCACCGTCACGGATCAGGGGCCGGGGTTCGACGGCGGCCTCGCGGGATACGCCCCGGTCGACACCGACGACCCGCAGCGCACCGGCGCCGGGCTGTGGCTCGCCCGGCAGAACTGCGACCGGCTGGAGACGGCGAGGACGCCGGAGGGCTTCGTCGTGCGTCTGTCCCTCGACGTGCCGGGGTCCGCCGTCCGGGCCCCGCACGCCGCCGAGGCCCGTGCCGAGACGGCACACCGGCGTGCCGAGAAGGCTCATCGGCGGGTGCGCGAACTCGAGCGGGCGGTCGCCCGGCTCGACGCCCGCATGGCCGCGCGCCGGCACCGCCGGCGACGTCCTCCGCCCGCGCCCGGCCCGATCGGGCGGCGGTGACCCGCGTCCGGTCGCCGGGCGCCAGGCGGGTACGACCGCCGCCACCGGTGCTCGACGCCGAGCCCGACGGCCCGGCGCTCCCGCCGGATCAGGCCGGGCGGACGAGCAGGGCGACGGGGTAGCGCGCCAGCAGGGTGCCCAGGCGCGGCGCGCCGCCGTCGACCGGGGTGTCGGTGATCATGTCGTGCCAGTCGGCGGCGCCGTCGGGCAGCGGGAGGACCGTGTCGGCCCAGCCGCCCTTCGCCTCGAGCCCGACCGGAAGCCGGGTCGCGAGGGCGACGAGCCTGGGGCTGCGGGTGAACGCCACCGCGTGCTCGGCCGTGCGACCCTGCGCCGGCACGGCTCGGTAGCCGTGGAACAGCTCGGGGCGGTAGCGCCGCAGCCGCGCCGCCGTGGCCGTGACCAGCAGCTTCGCGGCGCCTTCGCTCGCGGTGTCGTCGATCTCGGGCAGCCAGCCCTCGTCGAGCCGGGCGAGCAGCCGCTGCCGGGCCGCGAAGTCCACGGGGCGCCGGTTGTCCGGGTCGACCAGGGAGTACTCGAACAGCTCGGTGCCCTGGTAGACGTCCGGCACGCCGGGCCCGGCGAGCTGCAGGAGCTTCTGGCCCAGGGAGTTCGACCACCCCGGCCCGGAGATCCGCCGGACGAACTCCGCGATCTCGGCGACCAGCTCGGCGTCGCCCAGGACCTGCTCCGGCCAGGCCGCGACCGCGGCGTCGACCTCGGGCACGGCCTCGACGTGGCTGGTGGCGAGCTTGGCCTCCTTCGCGGCCTTGCCGAGGTAGCCGGCCAGCCGATCCGCCGGGATCGGCCAGGCCCCGACCACGCTCTGCCAGGCCAGCAGCTCCAGCGACCGTTCGGGCAGCGGGTGCCGTGCCGACCAGCGGCGCACCTTCTCGACCCACTCGCCCGGGATCTCCGCGAGCACGGCCAGTCGCGCCCGGACGTCCTCCGAGCGCTTGGTGTCGTGCGTGGAGAGCGTGGTCATGGTCCGCGGCCATCCGGCCTCGCGGGCGGAGAGCGCGGCGTGGAACGCCGCGGGGGCCAGCCCGAACCGGCCGGGGTCGCCGCCGACCTCGTTGAGCGCGACGAGCCGGTTGTACCGGTAGAACGCGGTGTCCTCGACGCCCTTGGCCATCACCATGCCGGAGGTCTGCTGCACCCGGGTGGCGAGCAGGCCCTCCGGGTCGGCGAGCATCGCCGCGTGGATCGCCTCGAGGAGCGGGGCGAGGTCCGGCCGGTGCGTCCGTGCCACGGCGACCGCGGTGTCCAGCGCCTCGCGGCCCTCGGGCAGGTAGCTGCGGTAGACCGGGAACCCGCACAGGAACTCGGCGACCGCGTCCCGCACCCGGTTCGCGGCCTCGCCCGGCTCCTCCTCGGTCGACGGCGCGGCCTCGGGCACCGGCACGAGTGCGGCGATCCGGCGCACCTCGGCGGCCAGGATCGTGTCGGCGACCTCGCGGCGACCCTGATGCTCGACGGCGTGCGACGACGTCTTCGCGCCGGTGTGCTCGGCCGCGAACTGGGTCAGCAGCCCGGCGCCCGACGGGTCGACGAACACGCCCTGGACGTCGGCCAGCGCCTCGTACCCGGAGGTCCCGTCGCACGGCCAGGAGACCGGCAGCTCCTCGCCGAGGTGCAGGATCTTCTCGAGCAGCAGCCAGCGGTCCGGCCCGATCGCCTCGCGCAGCCGGCGGACGTAACCGCCCGGGTCGGACAGCCCGTCCGGGTGGTCCACGCGGAGGCCGATGATCGTGGGCTCCTCCGCCAGCCAGCGCAGGATCTCGCGGTGGGTGTCGGCGAAGACCTCGGGCACCTCCACGCGCACCGCGGCCAGCGTGGAGACGTCGAAGAACCGCCGGTAGGTCAGCTCCGCAGCCCCGCGCTTCCAGGACACGAGCCGGTAGTGCTGCCGCTCGTGGATCTCGGCGACGGCCCCGTGCTCGGTGCCCGGCGCCAGCGGGAAGGCGTGCTCGTAGTACCGCAGCTCGCCGTCCTGCACCGACAGCTCGGACAGGGCCTTCGGCTCGTCGGCGTCGAGGATCGGCAGCAACACCGGACCGGCCGCCCAGTCGATGTCGAAGTGCCCCGCGAAGCGTGAGCCCTGCCCGTGCCGCAGGACGTCCCACCACCAGGGGTTGGCCTTCGGCACCTCGACGCCGAGGTGGTTGGGCACCACGTCGAGCAGCAGGGTCAGACCGGCCTCGCGCAGCCGGGCCAGCAGGGCGGCCAGCCCCTCCGGGCCGCCACGCTCGGCGGAGATCCGGGTGGGGTCGACGACGTCGTAGCCGTGGTTGGAGCCGGCCCCCGACTCCAGCAGCGGCGACGCGTACAGCGCGCCGGCCCCCAGCCGTTCCAGGTACTCGACCAGCCCCTGGGCGTCGGCGAAGGTCTGGTCCTTCGAGAACTGCAGGCGGTAGGTGGAGGACGGGACGGGGCGCGCCATCAGACGGTCCGCTGGAGGACGAGGAGGGAGCGGGCGGGCACGGTGTGCGTGGCTCCGGCCCTGGTCATCGGGGGTTCGGCGGCGACCACGCCGGGCGCGGTCGACAGGGTGACCACCTCACCCGCGGCCGTGTCGACGACGATCGCCCACTCCTTGCCGTACTCGGCGGTCGGCAGGGTCACCTCGATGTCCTCCCAGTGTGCGTTGAAGGCCATGAGGAACGAGTCGTCGGTGACCCGTTCGCCCCGCGGGTCCAGGTCGGAGATGCCCTCGCCGTTGAGGAAGGCGATCACGCACCTGCCGAAGCCGGAGTCCCAGTCCTGCTCGGTCATCTCGGTGCCGTCCGGGGTGAACCACGCGATGTCCGCCAGCGAGTCCCGCCGGCGCGGGGCGATCGGCCTGCCCTGGAAGAACCGGCGCCTGCGGAACACCGGGTGCGCGTGCCGCAGGGCCGCGACCCCGGCGGTGAACCCGACAAGCCCGGCGTTCTTGCCGGCCAGCGACCAGTCCACCCAGGCGATGTCGTTGTCCTGGCAGTAGACGTTGTTGTTGCCGCCCTGGGTGCGGCCGAGCTCGTCGCCGTGCAGCAGCATCGGCACGCCCTGGCTGAGCATGAGCGTGGTGAGGAAGTTGCGCTGCTGGCGGGCGCGCAGCTCCAGCACGGCGGCGTCGTCCGTGGGGCCCTCCACACCGCAGTTCCAGGAGCGGTTGTGGCTCTCGCCGTCGTTGCCGCTCTCGCCGTTGGCGTCGTTGTGCTTGTCGTTGTACGAGACGAGGTCGGCCAGGGTGAACCCGTCGTGCGCGGTCACGAAGTTGATCGAGGCGTACGGGCGGCGGCCGTCCTCCTGGTAGAGGTCCGAGCTGCCGGTGAGCCGCGAGGCGAACTCGCCGATCGTGCCCGGCTCGCCGCGCCAGAAGTCCCGGACGGTGTCGCGGTACTTGCCGTTCCACTCGGTCCACAGCGGCGGGAAGTTGCCGACCTGGTAGCCGCCGGGCCCGACGTCCCACGGCTCGGCGATCAGCTTGACCTGCGAGATCACCGGGTCCTGTTGGACGAGGTCGAAGAACACCGACAGCCGGTCGACGTCGTAGAACTCGCGGGCGAGGGTGGAGGCGAGGTCGAAGCGGAAACCGTCGACGTGCATCTCCGTGACCCAGTACCGCAGCGAGTCCATGATCAGCTGCAGGGTGTGGGGGTTGCGGACGTTGAGCGAGTTCCCGGTGCCCGTGTAGTCCATGTAGTAGCGCGGGTCGTCGTCGACCAGCCGGTAGTAGGCGTGGTTGTCGATGCCGCGCATGGACAGCGTCGGACCCATGTCCGAGCCCTCCGCGGTGTGGTTGTAGACGACGTCGAGGATCACCTCGATGCCCGCCTCGTGCAGGTCGCGGACCATCGCCTTGAACTCGTGCACCTGGCTGCCGGGCCGGCTGCTGCGCATGGTGTAGGCGTGGTGCGGGGCCAGGAAGGCCAGGGTGTTGTAGCCCCAGTAGTTGGAGAGGCCCTTCTCCTGCAGGTGGTGGTCGTCGAGGAACTCGTGCACCGGCATGAGCTCCACCGCCGTGACGCCGAGCCGCTGCAGGTGCTCGATCATCACCGGGTGTGCCAGGCCGGCATAGGTGCCGCGCAGCTCCTCCGGGATCTCGGGGTGCGCGATCGTGAGGCCGCGCACGTGCGCCTCGTAGATGACGGTCTCGTGGTAGGGGATCTTCGGCGGGCGGTCCGAGCCCCAGTCGAAGTAGGGGTTGACGACCACGGACTTGGGCACGAACGGCGCCGAGTCGCGGTCGTTGCGCGAGAGCGGGTCGCCGAAGTGGTAGCCGAAGACGGCCTCGTCCCACCGCACCGGCCCGTCGAGCGCCTTGGCGTACGGGTCGATCAGCAGCTTGTTCCGGTTGCACCGCAGGCCCTGCGCGGGGTCGTACGCCCCGTGCACCCGGTAGCCGTAGCGCTGGCCGGGCTCGACGGTCGGCAGGTAGGCGTGCCACACGAAGCCGTCGACCTCGGTGAGGGGGACCCTGGTCTCCTTGCCCCGCGGGCTGAACAGGCACAGCTCGACCTTCTCGGCGGCCTCGGAGAACACGGCGAAGTTCGTCCCGGCCCCGTCGTAGCTCGCACCCAGGGGGTACGGGTTGCCCGGCCACGGACGCATGCGATCCCTACTTCCCGGCGGCAGCCCGCCGACCGTCTCGGTTGTGCTCGGCACTACTGGAGGAACCCGGCAACGCTACCGGGGCCGCCGGTCAGGAGTCGGCGAGCCGCGCGGGGAACCCGCCCGTCGCCACCGGGCTCCACCGGGTGGGTGTGACGCGGATCAACGCTTTGCCCTGGTCGCGCATCGCCTGCCGGTACTCCACCCAGTCCGGGTGCTCGCCGGAGATCGCGCGGAAGTAGTCGACCAGTGGCTCGACGGCCTCCGGCAGGGTGATCAGCTCGGCCTCGCCGTCGACCTGGACCCACGGGCCGTTCCATTCGTCGGACAGCACGACGACCGAGGCGGTGCCGGTCCGCGCGACGTTGCGGGCCTTGGCCCGCTCCGGGTAGGTGGACATCACGATCCGGCCCTGCGCGTCCACCCCCGCGGTGACGGGGGAGCCCTGGACCCCGCCGTCCGACCGGGTGGTGAGCAGGACGACCCGGTGCCGCGGGCGGAGGAACTCCAGCAGCTCCTCCCGGTCGACGGTCGTGTTCGTGGCGATCGTGCGGGGCATGGCGGGAACTCTAGGAGAGCGCACCGACGGCCGCCCCCCGCAACGGCGCCGGGCCG